>DASXIL010000776.1:0-3477 GCA_036497985.1 Candidatus Angelobacter sp.
CTCCATCCACGAATGTCGGGCCGCACTTTGCGATAGAACTTCATCAGCACATCGCCGTGTTCAGGTCCGGTAATCAAGGTGACCGCCACCCAAATCAGCGTGGTGATTCCCGTTGTGCACAATGTTGTCTTGGCAAAAACCACCGGGTCTGAACCAGAGAATGGTTGGGGACGTCCGGCAATAGCCATCCAAAGTGCATGGCTGTGCAGCGCAAGTGTCGTCACCAGTGCCGCAGCCATGGCGGAGATTTCGCTCCACGCATTCACGCGCCACCAGTACCAACGGAGCAGATACACGCCGCCGGTTCCCGCGCCCAACTCCAGCACGATCTTCCAGCCCTCGCTGACGGATTGCAGTTGCATGGAGACCCACGCCGACGCCAGAACCAGAAACAATGTCGCCAGCCGCGACGCGTTCACATAATGCGATTCGCTGCCGTTCTTCTTCACGAATCGCCGGTAAAAATCCTCTACCAGGTACGAACTGCCCCAGTTGAACTGCGTGGCCAACGTGGACATGAACGCAGCCATGAATCCGGCAAGCAAAATCCCCAATAGTGCGTGGGGCGTGTGGCGCGTGGCCACCAGCATGAAGCCGCGTTCCGGTTGCGCCAGGTTTGGATAGAGGACCACCGCTGCCAGCGCGGTAAGAATCCAGGGCCACGGCCGCAACGCGTAGTGCGCAAGGTTGAACCAAAGCACCGACAACAAGCCGTGGCGCTCATCGCGCGCGCTGAAGATTCGCTGCGCCACGTAGCCGCCGCCACCCGGCTCTGCTCCGGGATACCAGAACGCCCACCATTGCACCGCTAAGTGAACGACAAACGTGATTACCGGGAGCGTCCATAACGCCTCGCCCGTAAATCCACGCGAAAAATCCGGCAGCAGCGAAGTAATGTCACTCGCGCCGGGTCCCTTTGCCGCCCGCATCGCCGCCAGTTTCTCCAGCAACTGAGGCATGCCGCCCACCGCGCGAACGCCATACCATGCCACAGCGATGACGATGGCCATCTTCAAAACAAATTGAAACAGGTCCGTCCAGAGCACGCCCCACAATCCGCCAAGCGAGACGTAAATTCCCGTGAACGGCATCAAGAAGAACACGCAAATCGCCAGCGCTTTCGCGTCGCTGATGCCCATCGATGTGCTGATGATGTTCACCATTGCCTTCGTCACCCATCCCAAAATCAGGCAATTCATCAGCAAGCCCAGATACACCGCGCGGAATCCCCGCAGAAACGCCGCGGGCTTCCCGGAATAACGAAACTCAGCGAACTGCACGTCGGTGATCAGTCCGGAACGCCGCCACAATCGCGCAAACAAGAACACCGTCATCATTCCTGACGGCAGAAAGCTCCACCAAAGCCAGTTGCCCGCGATTCCTTGGGTGTAAACCAATCCGGTTACCGCCAAAGGCGTGTCTGCGGCAAACGTCGTGGCCACCATCGACGTTCCCGCCAGCCACCAACTCACTTCGCGGCCCGAAACGAAATAGTCTTCCGTGCTCTTTCCCGATTTCCGCCGGAAATAGAGCCCCAGAACCAACGTGATGATCAAATACCCTGCGATCGCTGCCCAATCCAGTGCTGTGAGGTGCAAGTTTTTGCCTTCCTCGGTTTTAAAGATTCAAAGCCAGTGCAATTTCTTTTGTACTGTCCAGCGGCCGGCCATTGCTGGTGATGATGGGAGCGAAGGAATGACCGGAGCCAACGGCCAGTTTCCTGATCTTCGCGATTGCTGTAAGAGAGTTTCTAAAACGTTTCAATAGTAGAGAAATGCACGCGATGTGGCAAACGAAAAAACCTCGGCTCACCGGGGGCGATGAGCCGAGGTTCGGGGTACTCCTGAGTGGGGCCGCAGGAAAACCAATGCCTTCTAGTGCGTTGCTGCTCCTTCGCACGTCGCCATCACACAAATTCGCTGTAGTTCTTCGTAGGTAAAAAACCGCTCTTCCACGTCCCCAGCCCTCTCCACGTGGCCAATTCCGCCCTCCTGGGAAATTCTGCCGATTTCTTGTGGCGGGATTCCCAGCAGGTATGCCGCGCGAGCTTGTGTAACGTACTTCGGTATCTCTTTCTTCATGACGCCTCCCCTCAAGCCGGTATCATGGCCATCTTGTCTTCTTCCACCGCCTGGATCATCGCCTTGTAAATATCGACGTCCCAGCCTTCCCCAATCCGCAAACGTACGGAGTCGCTATTCTCTTTCAACAGCTTTCCCCGCAGTGGCACCCGGATGTCGCCCAGAGCAACCTGCAAAACGACCGAGTGCCCCATCCAACCGTGGTATCCGATTTCCATGTAGCCCCTCAGACAAGCGATGAACTGCATGTTTCGTAGGGTAGGTTCGCTCGAGCGGCAGTATTCGCCAATGGTACAGCGAGGGTAGCGGTCTAGTACTTAAATACTCCCTGCCCTTCTTGCCAGTGATTCTTGTGATTGTTTCGCGCGGGTACGTTCGTACCAATAATTCGGGACACATGACCCATCGCACTCGTTGCGCTGATTTTGGCAACCTGTTCTTCGTGACACGCAGGCTACCTCCGTCTTACCTGTTTGCCGAGCAAGCACCCATGAGGCCCGGCATGGCACTGGCATTGGGCGGCGGCTTCGCCCGCGGCTACGCACACGTGGGGGTTTTGCGGGTTCTGGAGGAAAACAACATTCCTCTGTCGTGCCTTTCGGGCACCAGCATTGGCAGCATCATCGCCGCGGCTTATGCCAGCGGGACCCCACTTAGCCGCATCGTTGCCAAGTGCCGCGAGATCCGTTTTCGAGATTTTGCTCGTTGGAGGGTTTCGCGTTTTGGGCTGGCAAGCAACGAGCGGCTTGGCGCGCTGGTTCAACGGTTCTTTGATAGTAAGCAATTTGAGGATCTGCTGATCCCCACCGTTATCGTGGCCACGGATTTGGGCACGGGCGATCCGGTGCTGTTCAAGCAGGGCAGCATCGCAGACGCGATCCGGGCCAGTTGCGCGTTTCCCGGGCTATTCGAACCGGTGCAGCTTGGCACTCGGTGTCTGGCAGACGGCGGCTTGGTGGCTCCGGTGCCTACGCGTGCGGCGCGCGAGATGGGCGCGCAAATTGTCGTAGGTGTTTCGGTAGGTCTGCACGATGGCCAACGCGGCGCGCCCACCAACATCTTCCAGGTTGTCAGCCGCGCGGTAAGCGCGGCACAGAAACATCAACTCGAAGCATGGGAGCGCCACGCCGACCTGGTCCTGCGCCCCGACGTACAGTCCCTCGCCTGGGATGACTTTGACCGCATCGACGAGGCCATGGAAGCCGGCGCCGCGGCAGCTGCTAGTGCTCTCCCGTTGATCAAAAAGCTGCTGCCGCCGAAACCGGAGCAACCCTCGGAATTTGGCAAACAGGGCGAGCTCCTGCTGGCAGGTTCACTGCAATGACGCGCTCCACAGCATGGCTTCTGTTCCTCACCACCGTGTTCATCACCTGGCAGGATAGTGCGGAGAATCCGG
>DASXIL010000777.1:0-3277 GCA_036497985.1 Candidatus Angelobacter sp.
GTCCTCAACCGAATTGATGATGTTCTGGCTCAGCTGATGCCCGTCTTTAAGAAAGAAAATCGGGAGAATGGGGACCAGAAACAACCACCACATGTTTTGAATGCTCTTCACAGCGCGCAAAACAAAATTTTGCGTGGCCCCGATCAATTCACCTCGGTGATTGTCGAGATAATGATTGATCCAGTCTGTGATTGCCCCGTTCCAGCCGTGCTTGGCGCCCAGTTGCTGCAACAACGCGCCCGAACTGAGTTTTGCTTCCAGGTCCGGCGCTTGCTGCATCAATTTCTGCGCCTCGTCCATCACCGGAGGGCCAAGCAGAGAGAAAGTTACAATCAGCAGCGCGGCAAACAGCAGGTACACCAACGCAATGGCCGTGGGACGCGATCCTCTCAGCCATTTTTGCAGCCTTGAAACAGGAGCTTCAAGGATGTAAGCAAAGAAAATTGCAAAGAGAAATGTGATGATCGCGCGCCAGGCCACGTACAGGAACGCAAGCACCACCACGAAGACCAGAATGGTCAACAGCGCCTGGGCAGTTTTTTTATCGAAGAATTTCAAATGCCTCCCCGTGGCGATTCCATTGTAACGTCTCTTGGCCGTGCTTCAATCAACCTGAACTCAAATTGCCAGCCGCAATTGAACAGCTGGCCGCTCTCCATGAGATGATTTATTGAGATGCCAGAATTACCAGAGGTCGAAACTATTGCCAACGGGCTGAACAAGCGCGTGGCCGGAGACCGCATTGATTCAGTCTGGGTGGGCAGCAAGCCTGAACCGCTCAAATCATCGGCGGCTGAAATTTCAGCGATGCTGGAAGGCGCGGAAATAAAGAAGGTACGCCGCGTCGGCAAGCATATTGTCTTTGATCTTGGCTCCAGCAAGACTCCCGGCGGCCAATGGATCGTTCACCTGGGCATGACGGGCAAGATGCTGGTTGCCACCCCTGAAATAGAGTCCGCCAAGCATACCCATCTGATAGCCAAACTGGCTTCTGGCCGTGAATTACGCTTTGTCGATCCACGGCGCTTCGGTCGCCTGGAAGTCCGTCAGGCAGGGTTTAGTGGCCCGGGAGCAGAGCCGCTTAACATCGACCCGCAAGATTTTGCCCGACTGTTTCATTCCAGCAAAGCGCCGGTCAAAGCCGCCTTGCTGAATCAAAAGCTGCTGCACGGCGTGGGCAACATCTATGCCGATGAAGCCTTGTTCCGCGCGCATATCCGGCCGCGGCGCCGCGCGAATACCCTGACCAAATCCGAGCTGCACAAGCTGCATGCCGCATTGCAAAAGGTCTTGCATGCGGCCATCGCCGCCGGCGGATCGTCGATCTCCGATTACGTTGACGCCGATGGCGAAGCCGGCTTTTTCCAGATCCAGCACCGTGCCTACGGCCGCGACGGCAAGCCATGCCTGACCTGCAAAACGCCAATCAAAAAGATCGTGGTCGGCGGTCGGGGGACGCATTATTGTCCGAGGTGCCAGAAGTAATCACTCAGCCGTCAGCACTCAGCAAAACTGGCTAGAAGCAACGGAATGCGAATGCAACGGGGGAGAAGCGGCTCAATTTTCAGTTCTTCTTTGCGCTCTTTGCGTCCGTTGCGGTAAATGTTCTTCTTTAGACGATCAAATTCCTCTGCAACTTTTGCATGCCTCTGATCCAGCGCTGGTAATCATTGGCCTTGTTCTGAAAAAACTTTCCCGCTTCAGGATGAGGCAGAATCATGAATCTTTCTTCTGCCATCGCCTTTATCACGTCATCTGCCACCTGCTCAGGCTCAATTGCTCCTTGCAACAGCATCTTTGTTCCCGGATAGTCTGCTTTCAGCATGTTCGTGAGCACACCTTGCGGGCAGAGCGCGGAAACGCGAATTCCCTGTTCGCCATAAGTAATGGCCAGCCACTCGGCAAAGCCCAGCGCAGCATGCTTGGTGACTGCGTAAGGCGCGGAGCCCAACGAGGTCAGCAACCCCGCGGCGGAGACGGTCTGCAACAAATAACCTTCTTTGCGCGCGAGCATCTGCGGCAATACAGCGCGCGCCGCGTAAACGTGGGCCATTGTGTTAATTTCCCAACTACGCTTCCAATCGCGGTCTAAGGCTTCCGGTCCGCCAGCCGCGGCAATCCCCGCATTCGAACAGAAGATGTCCACCTGGCCGGCCGCGCTGTTGGCTGACTCAACCAGATTTTTCACCTGGGCTTCCTGCGATACATCGCAAGGGAAAAATCCCGCACGGCCTTTCTCTATCTCATCCGCCACGGCTTTGCCATTGGTTTCGTCCACGTCAGACACCGCAATAAATTTCGCGCCCTCTTTGGCAAACCGGAGGCAGAGCGCCCGGCCGATTCCGTTTGCGCCGCCGGTCACCACCACTGTTTTTCCTTTAATTTGCATGCCGGAAAAGATAGACCGTTCGCTTTGAATCTTCAACAGACCGCAGAAACTCGCAATCGCAGCGGTAAGCAATTAATCTATGCAGGCATCATCTGCGCTTCCAGAGGAGTCAAAATCCCAAATGACGAGATTGGCCATAGGAGTTGACCTGGGCGGCACCAACCTGCGCATTGCCGCGGTGGACAGCAACGGCAAGGTACTGGAAAAAATCACTACCAGCACACAGGTCGCGCGCGGACGCGACCAGGTAATCGACGAAATGTGCACCTCGATCCAGGAGGTTATCGGCAAACAGCGCAGCGCCGGCGACCTGGCCGGGATCGGCATTGGAATTCCCGGAATCATCGAACTGCAGACAGGCATGCTACGTGAGTCGCCCAACCTGCCGGGTTGGCATGACTATCCCGTGCGCGATGAGATTCAGCGCCGCCTGAAAACCACGGTAATCCTGGAAAACGACGCCAATGCGGCTGCGATGGGCGAAAAATGGCTGGGCGCCGCCGCCGGCGTGGATGACATGTGCATGTTCACTCTGGGAACGGGCGTGGGCGGCGGTTTAGTCCTGGAAGGAAGAATCTGGCATGGCATGACAGGCATGGCCGGCGAGCTGGGCCACATTAACGTGGAACCTGAGGGCCATCCCTGCAAATGCGGCAGCCGCGGCTGCCTGGAACAATATGCTTCAGCCACGGCGATCATGCGCATGGCGCAAGAGGCGATTGCTTCTGGCAAAGCGCCTCAGATGGCCCGCGCGCTGAAAGAAGATGTTGAATTTAATTCCAAAATGATCTTTGACCTAGCCATGCAAGGCGATGCACCGGCGCGCGGAATTTTTGAGCGCGTTGGCAAAGCGTTGGGGACCGTGCTTTCAGACATGGTGAACATCTT
>DASXIL010000778.1:0-6709 GCA_036497985.1 Candidatus Angelobacter sp.
GGCGGCACAGAGTCCGCGCGCCTTGAATGATCCCGTTGGGTTGAGGCCCTCATCCTTTATATAGACGTTGGGGTTATCGCGGCTCGGCAGCATGGGCGTGAAGCCTTCGCCCAAAGTCACGGGCACGTCGCCGGGAAGGACTTCATGGTAGCGCCACATGGTGGCGGGGCGACCGCGAAGAGAATCCGGCGTGAACTTGCCTTTTAACGACGCGAGATCAAACCGCACATAAAGTGAGCCGCCGTCTTTGGGGCAGATGGTTTGCGGCTGCGCGCCGCTGATATGCTCTCCGCACTTGGAGCATTCAATGTATGCGATCTGGGCCATGAATTGAGTTTAACAAACGCGCGCCTAGTGATATCTCTTCTCGCCAGCGGGAATTTCCACCGGCAACCGGTTTCGCGCGGTTGGCAAAGGGCACGTTGCATACGAGTTATAGGCGCAGGGTGGGTTGTAGGCCTTGTTAAAGTCGATCTCAACTTTTCCATCCTTCGGCGGATCAGCATCAAGAAAGCGCGCCGCCTGATAGGTGTCTTTCTTGTTGCTGAGATCGCGAAAAACAATAAATAGCCCGCCCGAACCATTATCTTCAGCGTCAAGGTGATATTCCTTGCCGCCAAGCATAAAGGCTACATAGCCGGGAAAGTAGGTTGGCCCGCGATCGCCGAGCAGGTTTGTAATTTCAACTTCGCGCGGCTGGGGATAGGCGACAAAACGCGCATTGAACCGATAAGCCTCATTCACCGGAAACCAATGGAGGCCCCTGAAATTCTTGCGTAGATCACTGTTCTTGTCTTTCACTCGAATCGCATAGCGCTTGCCGCTAGCGTGCACAAAGAAAGTCAGATCGCCGATGTTGAGTCGGTCCTCTCTGGAATCAGGACGGAGTTCCATGCTTTCAACTGGCTTTCCTTTCAGGGTAATCTGCACTCCAGGATTTATGTGGATGACGGTCTTGCCATCGTGTAGATCAAAATAACCGGCCTTGGCAGAAACATAGCTATACGGCAGTACAATCGCATTGTCGGCGGCAGAACCAAAAGTGTTCTCTCCTTCATGCAGCCACAAAAGCGCAGAAACGGTAAGCCAGCCATCATCGGCTTTCAGCTTTGCTTCATAGGACTGCCGCCAATTTTCCACGGATTGCTGGTAAGGAGAAACGTCTATCGCTGCAACGCATACACCGGCAGCCAGCAACATCCACACAAGGTGAGTACGTGAGAGCAGGCGCATGATAGCTATTTCTTTTCCTCGGCTCCCGCTTCGCGTAGCGACTTGGGATCAGATAAATTCCTTGGCGAAGCCTTCTGCAGCGTGTTCACCATAAGCCTGCCAGCCGCCGGCGTGCCTACTTTGTGACCTATCACCACATCGCGGGCAGAAACTTTTCTGCCATAAACCTTTTCCGTAGCGCTGTTGTCCGGACGAAGCGTTGAGCCATCGAGAGAAATACCGGCAAAGAGCCCGCGCGAGCGTGAATAAGTAAGGATTTCAGCATGCATCAGAACGTCGGTGGCAGCCTGGGCATCGCGGCCTTTGGGCCCGGCGGCTGCGGCTGCGTCAGCGCCCAGCTTGACCTTGCTCTTCAGGATGGAGTCAATGCCTTTCGGATTGACCACTAAAAGCACAAAGTCCGTGGCCTGACCGCCGAGTTGGAATCCTATGTTGCCGCCTTCCAGTGCAACCATTGCGGGCGGACCCCATGCGCCGGTAAACGTCCCTCCTCCACGGCACGTCATAGCGCCACGGCCATAGTTCGCGCCAACGCCCAGGGCAAGTTTTTTTACCGACGGAATCACGATCACGCATTCGGACTTGTCCAGGACCGTCTTGGGAATGTTGTCGGGGATGTTCAGGATTTCCATCAGGACCTCACCGGCATGGCGGAGCCGGTCGGCTTCATGCTGCTGGGCGTGCGCGCCGGTACAAAGCAGGAATGCTATGACTGTGAAACTGAAAATCTTCTTCATGGTGTCTCTCTTTCAGATGATGGCTTTGGGCCCTGCAACGCTCTAGTACTTCGGGGACAGAAGGGCACTACAAATTTCAGGCGCGTTGCTCGCGATCATTTAAACTTTATCACCTCTGGAGGTGCAGATGCGGTTTCGAGCAAGAGTCATATGGTTTCTGTTAATGTCCGCGATGCTTGTGTCATTAGCACAAGCCCGCGTTGTCCGCGTGGAGATTACCTCGCGTGGGGACATACAGGAAGGCAAACCGTTTGGAAGCGCAGGCGCCTATGAAAAGATCGTCGGGCGCGTGTACTTCGCCGTTGATCCAGCGAACTTGCATAACCGCCAGATTGTGGACCTGGATAAAGCGTCGCGAAACGCGCACGGTGAAGTGGAGTTTTCTGCAGACCTGTATATGCTCAAGCCAAAAGACATGGCCAAGGGAAACCAGGCAGTGTTGTTTGAGGTTTCCAACCGGGGCGGACGCGGGATTCTTTCCCTTGTGAACGGTCGCGACGGCGAATTCGGCGACGGCTTTCTCATGCGCCAGGGTTACACCATCGCTTGGGTGGGATGGGAGTACGATCTTTCCAGCCAGGGCGAGCACCTGCGTCTCTCCGCGCCGATAGCGCATGGTCCCGGCGAAAAAGAAATCACGGGCTTGGTGCGGACTGACTTCACGCTCGCCGAAAAGCGCGACGACATGCCGTTAGGACACATTTTGCTTGGTCCGGACGGTGGCAACAGCTATCCCGTGGATGACCCCGCGAGCGAAAAAAATAAATTGACCGTGAGAGATACGCCTACCGGGAACAGGAAAACGATTCCCCGCTCTGAATGGAGTTTCGGGCACATTGCTGATGGCCAGCTGAAGGCCGATCCGCATTACGTTCATCTGAACAGCGGATTTGTTCCGGGCATGATTTACGAACTGGTCTACACAGCCAAGAACCCGGCAGTGGTTGGTGTTGGACTGGCCGCGGTGCGGGATTTTCTTTCTTATTTGAAATATGATCCGCAAGCTACTGCGCCGGTAAAGCGCGCTTATGCGGTAGGAATTTCGCAGAGCGGACGCTTTCTGCGGCATTTTATCTACCAGGATTTCAACGCCGACGAGCAGGGCCGGCAGGTAATGGATGGCGTCATCGCTCACGTAGCGGGCGCGGGACGCGGAAGCTTCAACCATCGTTTTGCCCAGCCATCGCGCGATGCGCAGCCAATGTCCAGCCTCTTCTTTCCTACTGATTTGTTCCCGTTTACCGATCTGCCGGAAAAGGATCCTGATACCGGCGCGCAAGCAGGTTTGCTGGACGCGGCAACAAAATCGAAGATGGTACCGAAGATTTTTTATACCAACACGTCGTATGAATATTGGGGACGCGCAGCGTCTTTGATTCATACTTCGGCAGACGGCAAAACGGATGCGCCTCTGGCGCCAAACACGCGAGTGTATTTTCTGGCCGGGCTGGAGCATTTCACCGTGCCATTTCCTCCCGAGAAAAGCACAAGGGGAAATCCCGACTACACGGCGCAACAGAAGGCCAATCCCAATCCCATTCAATGGTACTGGCGCGCATTGATCACTGATATGGACCAATGGGTGAAAGAAGGAAAGGAACCGCCGGCCAGCACGTATCCCAGGATTGCAGACAGCACACTGATATCGCTCGATAAATATAAATTCCCCGGGATCCCCGGCGTGAATACTCCGCAAGAGGAAAGCATGGCGTATCGTCTCGACTTTGGGAAGCAGTGGAAGCAAGGCATTGTGACAAACGAACCACCGCAAGTCGGCGCGCCCTTCCCCGGATTTGTTCCCCAAGCCGACGCAGACGGCAACGACCTGGGCGGCGTGAGACTGCCTGAGTTGCAAGTCCCGCTGGCGACCTACACAGGATGGAACCTGCGCGATCCCAGCATCGGCGCGCCGGAGCAGCGCGTAAGTTTTCTGGGATCGTGGATTCCGCTGGCAAAGACAGCAGAGGAGAGAAAGAGGTCGGGCGATCCAAGATTGTCGATCGCCGAGAGATACAAGTCGCAGGACGAGTACATGAGCAGGTTTGAACAGGCGGCGAAGAAGCTGATCGAACAGCGGTTCCTGCTGCAGGAAGACCTGCCCGTAATCCTGGAGCGCGGTAAGCTGGAATGGAAGACAATCGCGAGCGAATGAAATTGCCTGCTCGACTCACGGTGAATACAGCCGTGAAGGATGACGGGAATTACTACTCCCTACTCTTCCTTTCCCAGCTAAAGCCGGAGGACTCGACCGCGTCAGTCGCGAGTTGAAAGTCTTTAACGGCATACCGCAGATCCAGACGCTTGTTCTGTAAATGGCCGGTAACGGTGAAATAGAAGAGAGCACGCTCGAATGTTTTGTTGACCAAAACAGCATAGGTATGGCCAACCTCAATCTGAGCTTCAAACTTAAACTGTAACGCAGGCTCCAGGGAATGATCGAGACGGAGAACGAACGGCTGATCAGCGCTGAGGTCTTCCAACAGCACCTTGCCCATATCCGCGATCAGGTTCATATCCCCACCCGTCATATTAACCTTGAGACGATCCTCCGACCCACACCCTCCAGAGAACTCCAGTTCCGGTCCGCGGGAATCTTTCGAAAGCGCGAGCGCCGTCGTCCCATGACCTTGCTGGAAATCTTCATTTGAACCGCACCCATAGCTGGGAGAAAGTGTGATTTTGTGAATTTTGTGAAGCTCGGGAAGATCGAAGTTCTTCTCGGTGCTCTGCACAGCGGCAGGGGTCGTCATCAAGAGAACAGCGATTGCCAGCAGCAGTGATTTCATGGTCGTACTCCTTACAGCAGCGTCACTCATTATGCGACAAAATCTGTGCCGTTATTGAAAAGCCTGTCACGGATTAACACAAATTACACAAGTCCGGTATTTGGCACTTGGTATTTAGCGGTAAGCCACCAAATTGTCATGCTGATTTGAAGCGCCTATCGCGCTTCCCAACAAAGCCAAATACTAACTACTTGATTTGTACAAATCCCCTCGATTTGCGATATGATTCGCGGTCAGCCTTCCTACTATCCGCAGGAGTATTCCCGATGAAGACACTGTTTAAGATGATTTTTGTTTTGGTCCTGGCGCTATGCGTTCCCGCGTTACTCACAGCCCAGAGCAAGACGGGCGATCACACCAAGAAAAGCGGCAGCGGCAACCCGCAAAAGCCGCTGGCGAATTCGGACAAGAAAACGTCTGATGATGGCGATAAAGAAGCCAAATCCACGACGCCGACCAAGCTTGAGGACAACAAGTCCAAAGACCCGCTGGAAAACGTAAAGTTTCGCAACCTCGGTCCGGCTGTTGGCGGCGGACGCGTAACGTCTGTCGTTGGTATTCCCGGCAAGCCCAATGTCTATTACGTTGGCGCGGCGGGCGGCGGCGTCTTTATGACGCAGGATGGCGGCCTTTCCTGGAAGGCGATCTTTGAGAAAGAATCCACGGCTTCCATCGGGGCGATTGCGATCGCGCCTTCCAACCCGAACCTGATCTGGGTAGGAACCGGCGAGAAAAACATCCGCAATGACGTGATTACCGGCAAAGGTGTGTTCTTCTCTCCTGACGCGGGCACCACGTGGAAGCATATGGGCCTGCGCGATGCCGGACAGATTTCTAACATCGCGATTGATCCGCGTGATCCGAACACGGTTTTCGTCGGCGTGTTGGGGCATGCCTGGGGACCGAACGCCGACCGCGGCGTTTTCCGCACCACCGACGGCGGCAAGACGTGGCAGAAGGTTTTGTTCATTGACGAAGACACAGGCGCAAGCTCGCTGATCATGGATCCCGGCAATCCCATGGTGCTGTTTGCTGGAATGTGGCGAGTGCGGCGTTATCCCTGGGCGCTTGAATCAGGTGGAACCAGCGGCGGCATTTTTCGCTCGAGTGACGGCGGAAATACCTGGAAGAAGCTGACAGAAGGCCTGCCGACCGAGCCTACAGGCCGTATCGGACTGAGTGCAGCGCCTAGCAATCCGCGCCACGTTTATGCGCTGGTAGAAAACAGAAAAGGTACGCTTTACGACACCAACGATCTGGGCGACCACTGGAGAATGGTGAGCAACAATCACAACCTGGCGGCGCGCGGATTTTATTTCAGCGAACTCGAAGTTGCGCCGAATGACGAGAACAAGGTTTACTTTATGTCATTCAACGTCATGCTTTCTGAAGATGGCGGCAAAACGGCGCGCAACACTTCTGCCCGCGTGCACGTGGACCACCACGCATTGTGGATCGATCCGGAGAATCCAAACCGGATCATCAATGGCAATGATGGCGGCGTTTATGTGAGTGGCGACGCAGGAAAGACCTGGCGCTACCTGGATAACCTGCCAATCGAGCAGTTTTATTCCGTGGCCGATGACGACGAGACGCCCTATAACCTCTGCGGCGGCTTGCAGGATAACAATGGCTGGTGCGGCCCCTCGAACAGCCTGAGCCGCGGCGGCATTAGCGGTTTTGAGTGGTACACCGTGACCGGCGGCGACGGAGAATATGTTGTCCCGGCACGCGGCAAGGGCACGCACGTGGTCTACACGGACTCGCAGAACGGATCGATCCAGCGCTTGAACAATGACACAGGCATGTCGAACTCTATCCGTCCGTATCTGTATGGCGTACAGTCGATGAAGCCGTCCGACTTGAAATATCGCTTTAACTGGACGTCACCGATTGCGGTTTCCATGACGAACCCAAATGAAGTTTATCTGGGCGGCAACGTATTGTTCCGCT
>DASXIL010000779.1:0-8985 GCA_036497985.1 Candidatus Angelobacter sp.
CAGGAGCTGGTGAAGGTGCTTGCTCGCAGGGGATTCCCCGTGACTCAAGCCACGCTTTCGCGCGACATCAATGAGCTGCGGCTGGTGCGTACTGCTGAAGGCTACACTCTGCCGAATGGCGATTCCGGCCCTGATCCCACGCCCGCTGTTTCGCGCGTGGTGCGGGAATTCGTGGTGGAAGTACGGCGCGCGCAAAACCTGCTGGTGATCAAGACCGTCTCCGGTGCCGCCCAGCCGGTCGCGCTTGGCGTGGATTCTGAAGGCTGGGATGAAGTCGTGGGTACCGTCGCCGGCGACGACACGGTGCTGATCATTACGCCTGACAATAAAAGTGCCAAAAAATTGCAGACGCGCCTTGAGGACATGCGCGCCTGATGCCGCACACAATCCAGCCCGCGGTTGTTGGAGCAACCGGCTACGCCGGTTTTGAATTGGCGCGTCTGCTCGCCCGCCACCCCAACACCAAGAAACCGGTGCTCTTCACCCGCAACGGCGAAGCCGGCACAACGGCAAAGCTTGATGAGCTATACCCACATTTAAGCGGCAACGGCGGATATCCCCTTGAGCCGTTTCGCTGGGAAACCCTGCGCGCAAAAGGCGTGAACGTGCTTTTTCTGGCCACGCCCCATGAAATTTCACGTGAGTGGGTGCCGGAGGCAGTAGCTCAGGGCGTGCACGTTATCGATCTCAGCGGCGCATGGCGGCTGGAAACGCCTGAATATCGCGCGATTTACGATTTCAAAGATGAGAACCCCGCAGTCGCCGACAAGGTCATGGCGCAGGCGGTATACGGGATCCCAGAGCTGCATCGCAACGAGTTAAAGGAAGCCGCGCTGGTAGCCAATGCCGGCTGCTACGCCACGTCGATCATCCTGGCGCTGGCGCCTCTGGTTCGCGCGGGATTGGTTGACCTGAATCACGGGGTTGTCTGCGATTCCAAGTCGGGCGTTTCCGGTGCGGGCAAACAACCTACGCAGAAAACTCATTTCGTTGAAGTGGCGGAGAACCTTTCTGCTTACTCAGTATTCAACCATCGGCACACCGGAGAAATTCTGGAGCAGCTTGGCATATTGCCGGAACAGCTGATCTTCACTCCGCATCTGCTGCCCATCCCGCGTGGAATTCTGTCGACAATTTACGTTCGCTTGAACTCGGTCATGACTGCAGAAGCCATTGAAGCCTGCATGCGCAAGTTTTATACCGACTCCGCTTTCGTCCACGTCTTTCCTGCCGGCAAGCTGCCGCAGATTCAGTATTCACTGCACACCAACTATTGCGACATTGGTTTCACGCTGGCGTCGGACGGCAAGCGCCTTGTCATCGTCTCCTGTCTCGACAACCTGATAAAAGGTGCGGCGGGGCAGGCGGTACAGAACATGAACGTGATGTTTGGCTGGAATGAAGAGGAGGGCCTGAGATGAAGATTGTAGTCAAGCTCGGTGGCGCCACTCTGGAAGATGCCGCGCTGCTGCAACGCGCGGTGCTGGCGGTGAAGCAACTGGCCGCGGAACATCAGGTAGCTGTGGTGCACGGCGGCGGCGCAGCTCTTACCCGCATGCTGGCCCAGATGGGCAAGCAGAGCGAGTTCATTGACGGCCTGCGTGTGACCGATGCCGAGACCCGCGACTTCGCCGTGATGGTCCTGGCCGGACACATGAATAAAAAGCTCGTCGCGGCACTGGGCAGCGTGGGCCAGTCTGCCATGGGCCTGTGCGGTGGCGATGGCCATGCTTTCCGCGCGCGCAAGAAGATGACGAACGGCCACGACTTGGGATTTGTCGGCGAAATTTGCTCGGTCGATCCGCGCTGGATCCAAACCATCTGGCAGCAGGGCTGCATTCCCGTGATCTCAAGCGTTGCCCTGGGCAGTGACGGCCAGTATTACAACATCAATGCCGACCAGATGGCTTCTGCGTGCGCGGTGGCATGCCATGCCAACGCGCTAATCTTCCTCACCGATGTCCCGGGCGTGAAAGATGCCGACGGGCTGGTGATTCGCTGGCTCAATCTGGGCATGGCGGCTGCGCTGACGCAGAAAGCAGTGATCGCTGGCGGTATGCTGCCCAAGCTTCAGGCCTGCAAAGATGCGCTGCTCCGCGGCGTGAATCGCGTACGCATTCTGCCTGCGGCGGAAGTTGAAGCACTGCCAGAGTTTTATTTCGCCAAAATTGAATCGGGAACGGAGGTGTTGGTCGCGTGAACCTGGAGCAGGTAAGCAAACTGGAATCTAAACTGCTGGTCGCGACGTACGACCGCTATCCCGTGCTGCTGCATAAAGGCCGCGGCATGTACTTGTATGACAACAAGGGCCGCAAGTACCTTGACCTGCTGAGCGGAATCGGCGTGAATGCATTGGGCTACGCGCACCCGGCGCTGACCAAAACGATTGCCAAGCAGGCGAAGCTACTGGTACACACTTCAAACCTCTTTTATCACGAATATCAAGGGCGGCTGGCCGCAGCGTTGACAAAGATTTCCGGCATGGATCGCGCCTTTTTCACCAACAGCGGCACGGAAGCGTGGGAAGGCGCTCTGAAACTGGCGCGCGCTTATGCCAAGGCAAACTGCGCTGAAGGCAAAGAGCCGAAGTGGCGGATTCTGGCGCTGGAACACGCTTTCCATGGCCGGACGTTCGGCGCTCTAGCGACAACGCACAAAGAGAAATATCGCGCGCCGTTTGAGCCGGTTGTGCCGGGAGTCGAATTTGTCCGCTTCAATGACGTTGCTGATCTGGAAAGCAAATTTGACTCCACCGTCTGCGCCATTGGCTTTGAATTTGTGCAGGGTGAAGGCGGCATCCGTCCGGTAAGCCAGGCCTTTGCCGACGCAGCGCACAAACTCGCGCGCAAGCACAACGCGCTGCTGATCGCAGATGAAATCCAAAGCGGCATAGGACGCACGGGCAAATGGTTCGCCTACCAGAGTTATGGCATTCAGCCTGACCTGGTGACGGTGGCCAAACCGATTGCCGGCGGCTTGCCACTAGGCGCATTGCTGGCCACGGAAAAAGTTTCTGGGTGCATTCACCCCGGCATGCACGGTACAACTTTCGGCGGAGGCCCGCTGGCCTGCGCCGTCGCATTGCAGCTGATCGCAGTCCTGGAAAAAGAAAAGATGCTCAAGCACGTTAGGAAGGTCGGCGAATACTTCATCGAAGCACTGCAAAAGTTGCAGAAGAAACATCCTGCCATTGTTGCAGTGCGTGGCCAGGGACTGATGATCGGCATGGAGCTTGACTCCACCGATGCTGCCAAACAGGTTTTTCAACAAATGTTGAAGCTAGGCACAATCGTGAATCGCACGGATGAAACCGTCATACGGTTTCTGCCTCCTTTCATTATCAAGAAGCACCACATCGATACAGCCGTGCAGCAACTCGATCAGGTATTGGCGCAAAACACAAAGACAGAGGCAATCGCCGGAAGGAGCAAATAAAGATGATGCCAGCCAGAATGTACGATCTCACAGCCATGAAAGCGCCGGTGGAACAGCCCGTGCTGTGCCGCGATCTGGTGTCTTGCCAGGACTTTTCTCCGGAAGAGACAAAGTCAATGTTTGAGCTGACGCACATCATCAAGCACCGTCCAGCGGATTTCCGTGGCGCTCTTGCAGGCAAGCAACTGGTATTGTTCTTTGAGAAAGCGTCCCTGCGCACGCGCCTGACGTTTGAAGCCGGCATGGCCAGCCTGGGCGGCACTTCTCTGTTCATGGACCAGACACGCTCGCTCCTGGGCGAGCGCGAGCCGGTATGTGACATCGCCCGCAACGTGGAGCGCTGGGTGGACGCCGTTGTTCTGCGTACTTTTGAGCACAAGACCATCGTGGAGATGGCGCGGCACACTTGCATTCCTGTGATCAACGCCTTGAGCGACTATGAACATCCGTGCCAGGCATTTGCCGATTTCTTCACGCTGGAAGAAAAGTTTGGCGATCTGAGCAGGGTACACCTGGCCTACGTCGGCGATGGCAACAATGTGGCGCATTCGTTGATGCTGGCTGCGGCAGCGCTGGGTACAAGCATTTCCGTCGCAACACCAAAAGGCTACGAGCCGCTGCCGGAAGTTACTGCAGCCGCCAAGAAGATTGGCCGCGGCACCGGCGCGATTATCGACATCACGAATGATGCTGTAAAAGCAGTCACTGGCGCAAACGCCATTTACACCGACGTGTGGGCCAGCATGGGGCAGGAGAAAGAAGCAACCAAGCGGGCCAAGATCTTTGCGCCTTATCAGGTGAATGAGGAGCTGTTCTCACACGCGGCCCCGCACGCTGTCTTTATGCACTGCCTACCGGCGCATCGCTGAGAAGAAGTTACTGCAGGCGTGATTGATTCGCCACGGTCCATTGTTTTTGACCAGGCGGAGAACCGCATGCACATACAGAAAGCAATCTTACTTTTACTGCTGGGCAGCGGCATGCGCACCTCGCCCACAAGGAGCAATCATGCGTGAGAAGGTAGTACTGGCATATTCCGGGGGGCTTGATACCTCCATCATCATTCCCTGGCTCAAGGAAAACTATAACTGTGACGTGATTGCCATGATTGCCGACGTGGGCCAGGGCGAGGACATTGATGCCGTGGTGGAAAAAGCCCATAAGACGGGTGCCGCCAAAGTGATCGTGAAAGACCTGCGGGATGAATTCCTGCGCGACTACGTCTTCCCCGCGCTGCGTGCAGGCGCGGAATATGAGCACAAGTATCTCTTGGGAACGTCGCTCGCGCGGCCGGTGATCGCCAAGCATCAGGTGGAGGTTGCGCTTAAGGAAAACGCCACCGCGCTGGCGCATGGCTGCACCGGCAAAGGCAATGACCAGGTCCGGTTTGAGCACGCTTTTCAGGCGCTGGCCCCAGACTTGAAAGTGATTGCGCCGTGGCGCGAATGGACTTTGAAATCGCGCGAAGACTGCCTGGACTACGCAGAAGCGCGTGGAATCTCCGTGACCGCAAGCCGGGAAAAGATCCACAGCCGGGACCGCAACATATGGCACCTGAGCCATGAAGGCGGCGAGTTGGAAGATCCGGCCAACGCGCCATTTGATTCCACATGGCAGCTCACGCGCTCACCGCAAGAAGCTCCAGATAGAGAAGAGACGGTCATGATCGGCTTTGAGGCGGGAACACCTATCAGCGTGAACGGACTGAGACTTGAACCGTTGGGGCTGGTGGAACTGCTGAATGAGATTGGCGGACGCAATGCCATTGGCCGGATTGATCTGGTGGAAAACCGTTTCGTCGGCATCAAGTCGCGCGGCTGTTATGAGACGCCCGGTGGAACGCTTCTGCTGACGGCGCATCGTGAACTGGAAGCGCTTTGCCTGGAGCGCGAACTCATGCACTTCAAACAACTCATGGCGCTCAAGTACGCTGAGATCGTCTATTACGGTTTGTGGTTTACGCCGCTACGCGAGGCCCTGGATGCTTTTGTCGACCAGACGCAGAAGGAAGTGAGCGGCATGGTCACGCTGAAGCTGTACAAAGGCAACATCGCCATTGGCGGGCGCGAGTCGGAATACTCGCTCTACCGCACTGATCTCTCATCCTTCACCATGAGCGAGAGCTATGACCAAAAGGATGCGGAAGGCTTCATTCGCATTCTGGGCCTGCCGGCGCGGTCGCGCGCGCGGCTGAGACAGAAACAGGAGATCACGAAGTGAAGATGTGGTCAGGCCGGTTCCGGCAGCCGCTGGACCCGCATTTCGAAGAGTGGCAAAGGTCGTTTCTATTCGACCAGAAACTGCTGCGCTACGAACTTGCGGCCAGCCGCGCGCACGCGCAGGCACTCAAAGCCGCGGGCATTGTTGCGCCTGCGGAATTTGGACTCATCGCTGCTGCGCTGGAAGAGATCGGCAAGACCAGCGAGCAGCAAGCCGGTTACTTCGACGATCCTGAAGCCGAAGACGTGCATCACTTCGTGGAAAAAAAGCTCGTCGCGCTGATCGGCGAGACCGGCAAGAAGCTGCACAGCGGACGCAGCCGCAATGAACAGATCGCCACTGACCTGCGCCTCTTCGTGCGCGATTCGGTGGACAACCTGCGCACCCTGCTGGGCGATCTGCTGGAAGCTCTATTGGACCGCGCGGGTGACGTCAAGAGCCTGGCAATGCCGGCTTATACGCATCTGCAGCGAGCGGAGCCGGTGCTGGCTTCGCATTGGCTGTTGGCCTATTTTGAGATGTTCTGGCGCGATGGCGAGCGCCTGCTTGATTGCCGCAAACGCGCCAATGAATGCCCTCTCGGCTCCGGCGCAGTCACAGGAGCAACGCTGCCGCTGGACCGTGAGCTTGTAAGTCGAGCGCTGGGATTCACGCGCCCGACAGCCAACAGCATGGATGCGACGAGCGATCGAGACTTTGCGGTGGAGTTGGTGAATGTGCTGTCACTGCTCGGTGTGCACCTTAGCCGCTGGGCGGAGGAGTTCATCCTCTTTGCCACACAGGAATATGCCTTTATCACGCTGCCCGAGGCGTTCTCCACCGGCAGCAGCGCCATGCCGCAGAAACAGAATCCGGACGCGCTGGAGCTGATTCGAGGAAAATCCGCGAGGATGATCGGCAATCAGGTGGCATTGCTTACGGCCATCAAAGGCCTGCCTCTTGCTTACAACAAAGACATGCAGGAAACGCAGGAGCCATTGTTTGACGCCGTGGCCACGGCAGGTCACTGCCTGAAAATTGCTGCGGGCTTTATGCGCGCGGTGAAGTTCAACCAGGAGCACATGAAGGCGGCCTGCGAAACTGGATTTATGAATGCCATGGCCGCGGCGACGTATCTGGCCAAGCGCGGCGTGCCATTCCGGCAAGCGCATGAGATCGTGGCCAGGGCGGTGCAAAAATGCGTATTGCAGGAGTGCGAACTCGAACAGCTATCTCTGGATGAACTGCGCGAATTCAGCCCAGCCTTTGATGCCGGCATCTACGAACAACTAACTGTAGAAAATGTTCTCGCCTGCCATGATGTTCCCGGGGGGACAGCCACGCATCGAGTACAGCACGCGCTTAAAGCTGCCCGCGAAAAACTGGCTAACATGCAGGAGGCACATGGTACGCACGCGTAACGCGATCCTGCCGGATGTGGAGCAAATCCATGCGATCATCCGCGCGTATTCCGGCAACGGCACGCTGCTGCCTCGAACGATGGCTGAGTTGCGGGAAAATGTCCGAGACTTCGTCGTGGCAGAAGATAACGGCAAGATCGTGGGCTGCGGCGCGTTGCATCTTTATGGCATGCACCTGGCGGAAATTCGTTCCATCGCCGTAACGCCTTCTACCAAAGGCGTGGGAGCAGGGCGCAAGCTGGTGGAAGCCTTGCTCAAAGAGGCTGAGCGGCATGCAGTGACCTGCGTTTGCTTGTTTACACGCATCCCGGAATTTTTTGCCCACATGGGATTCAGTGTGGCCAAGCGCGACGATCTGCCGGACAAAATTTATAAGGATTGCGTGCATTGCCCGGCATTTAACGCATGCGATGAGATCGCCATGTATCGCGGCGAGATTCCCAAACACAGCGGAGTGCGCGACTTGCAGATACCAAAACCGCTGGTTAAGCTGACCGTGTGAGTACGAATCCGCCCAAGGGATTTCTTTTTTCCGCCTGCACCGCCGGCATCAAAGCCAGCGGCAAACCCGATTTAGCTCTGGCTATAATTCCCGATGGCGCTTCTGCCGCCGCCATATTCACGCGCAATCAGATTGTCGCCGCGCCTGTAACGGTGGGACGCGAACATCTACGCCGTGGACAAGGCATGATGCGGGCGTTGATTGTGAACGCCGGCAACGCTAACTGCGCCACCGGCAAACAAGGACTGAAAGCCGCCAACAGCATGTGCATTGGCGTGGCAAAGCAACTCCAGGTCAGTCCGCATCGCGTGTTCCCTTCTTCCACAGGGATCATCGGCGTTCAACTGCCGCTGGAGAAAATCCACGTCGCGATTCCCTCGCTTGTAAATTCGGCTGCTCCCGGCCCTGACGCCTTCGACAAGTTCGCCAATGCAATCCTAACCACGGACACGCACAAGAAAGTTGCCGCGCAATCCATAACCTTCAATGAAACTCCAGTGATTCTGGCGGGGGTGGCCAAGGGCGCGGGCATGATCCATCCCAACATGGCGACCATGCTGGTCTATCTGTTTACCGATCTGGCGGCAAGCCCACGCGAGTTGCAAACGTGCTTGAAAGAGGCGGCGGACCAGAGCTTCAACAATATTTCTATCGATGGTGATACCTCGACGAACGACACAGCTCTACTTTTGGCCAGCGGCAAGAGCGGCGTGCAATTCAAATCTGTGCGAAATGAATTCCAGACGGCGCTGATAAAGGTTTGCCGCTCGCTGGCGGGCCAGATTGTGGCCGACGGAGAAGGCGTAAGCCACGTGGTCCGTCTCAACATCGAACAGGCGCGCTCAAGGAGCGAGGCCCGGCAGATTGGCCGTGCCATTGCCAATTCTCCTCTGGTAAAAACGGCGTGGGCTGGCGCTGATCCGAATTGGGGACGCATCCTGTCGGCCATCGGCTATTCCGGAGTGAAGATCACGCCGGAGCGAATCAATATCTATCTGGGTGAACAGCAGATTTGCCGCCACGGCGCCGCATGCCCTTTCGACCATGATCGGGCGCATGCCTATATGTCGGAGCCGGTTTATGAAATCCGCATTGCGCTGGGCGCCGGCAGCGCCTCCCTGGAGTTTCTTTCCTGCGATCTGACGGCGGAGTATGTGCGAATAAATGCAGACTATTCGACGTAGCGAGCAGTTAGCAATTGGCAACTAGCCGAAGACGTCGATACCATCTCAGTCACATGGATGAAAAGACTCAGCTCTGGATCGGATTGGTCCACTTGAAACCGCTCAAGAAAAACAGCGAAGATTTCGTTGGGGCCTACACAAATATCATTACGTGGGCGTTCGATTCAACCAGCTTCCAAACCAAAACCGAAACGATTGCAGCAACAATGGATCTGTATGTGGTCGAAATTGAAGGTGAAGAGCC
>DASXIL010000780.1:0-4234 GCA_036497985.1 Candidatus Angelobacter sp.
GAGCAATGTCCCCTATCGAGTTTTACTCATGCTTTATCAGCTACAGCCACGCGGACAAGCCGTTTGCGCGGAAATTGCATGACACTCTGCAAAGCAGGGGCATCCGCTGCTGGCTGGACGAACACCAACTTCTGCCCGGTGACGACATTTACCACGAAGTTGACCGGGGCATCCGGCTGTGGGACAAGATGCTGCTGTGTTGCTCGCAGCATTCGCTCACCAGTTGGTGGGTGGACAATGAAATCAGGACTGCGTTTGAGAAAGAACAGCAGCTTATGAAAGATCGCGGCGGCAAGGTGCAGGTTCTAGTGCCGCTCAACCTGGATGGCCATCTCTTCAGCGACAAGTGGAAAAGCGGGTATCAGGCCCAGATTCGCGGGCGTTTAGCGGCGGATTTCACCGAAAGCGGCTCGGATTCGGCGAAGTTTGATGCGGAAGTGGAGAGGCTGATCCGTGCTTTGCGGGCGGATGAGGGCGCACGGGAGAAGCCGCCCAAGGGAAAGTTGTAAGAAAGCATTCAGCAATCAGCGATCAGCAAACAGCCAAAGGGCAGGCGCGGATGAGAATTTCGGCACATTTTATGCTTGACTCTTTGGCGAACAAATGGTAGAGTATAGCATTGCCCATTCAGTGGAAAAGTAGTATCTGGATGGATGGTCTTTGACAACTTAGCTGCGAGCTACTGGCTTCTAGCTTCTAGCCACGTCAACCCCAAGAACCAGCCCAAGTCCACGCCAATTAAGGCCTGATTGCTCAAACCTACGCCAATCTGGGATGGCCTGGGATGGGAACATGCAAACCCTTTAGAATCCTAGTTGACGGATAGGGGGGAGGGGGGCGGGAAACCTCAAAATCCTTAACCACAAAGGACACGAAGGAACACAAAGGTGGCTCTACTCATACCTTAACGCCACCATCGGATCAACTTTGGTTGCGGCGCGAGCAGGCACATAACTGGCCGCCAGAGTAACAATCGCCAGAATGGCCGTTACCGCAACAAAGATTGCCGGGTCCCAGGAGTGGATGCCGAACAGCATGCTGCGCATGAGATATGCAACCAGCATGGCCGCCACGATGCCAGCCACCACTCCGGGAACGATCAGGCGCACGCCTTGCGCCAGGACCATTTGCAGAACGTTTCCGCGTTGCGCCCCAAGGGCCATGCGAATGCCGATCTCCTGTGTGCGCTGGCTTACGGAATACGCAACGAGCCCGTAAAGGCCGATCGTCCCCAGCAGCAGCGCGAGGCCTGCAAACATGCCGGCAAGCACCGCGGGATAGCGATGGAGAAATGCCGCAGGCGAGCGCTGGATGCGGTCTTCCATGGTCTGGACATTGAAGGTAACGGCATCAGGATCAAACTGGCGGATGACGCTCTGGATTTCTGCGGAAAGCGCGTCAGGATTTTGCTCAGTGTGGACCAGCAGCGCGAAGAACAGTCGCGCATTGGCTTCCATGGGCGTATAGATTGCCGGGCGCCCCGGACTATCGAGCGGGCCTTCTTTGATGTCGCGCACCACGCCGATGACCTGACGCGGCTTTTCTTTGTCTGAATAGGTGAACCAGATTTGCTGCTTCAACGGATCGAGGCCGGGCATGAACTGATCGGCCAGCGTTTTGTTCACGATCACGCGCTGCGGGCCGGTGGCGTTGTCGGTGTCAGTAAACCAGCTTCCCTGCACCAGCTCCGCGCCCAGCGCCTGGAAATATGTTCGATTGACCGAGCGGCTGTTGGCTTCGCGCCCTTGCGGCGCGGCGGAGGGCACACCCACAACGCGAAGGTTGCTGGTGTTGCCCATATTCGCTACCGGCAGCTGACTGCTGGTCCCAACAGATTTCACTCCGGGCAGCGCGCGAATTTTATCCAGCAGGGTTTGCATGGCCTGCAACTGGTCAGGATCTTTGGGAAAACGCGATTGCGAAAGTCCTACGCCCATGGCCAGCTGGTTGTGCTGATCAAAACCTGGGTTGACGTTGAGCAGGCGATAGAGGCTCTTGACCAGCAGTCCGGAGCCGGCGAGCAGCACCATGGCCAGAGCAACTTCACCCACGACGAGCGCCGAAGCAAAACGCCGCCATGAGCTTGACTGCGAACTGCGGGAGCCGTCTTTTAACGCGCCTTGCACGTCAGTATTGGCAGCCTGGAATGCGGGCGCCAGCGCAAACACAACGCCGGTGATGATGGCCACAGCGCAGGCAAAAATCAGCACGCGCGCGTCAATGCTCATGTGTTTGAGGTAAGGCATGTTGTTCAGCAAAGTGGTGGGAATCATTGCGATAAAGCCCTTGATGGTCCAGTACGCCACGGCCATGCCCGCGGCCGCGCCGGTAAAGGAGAGAATGAGTCCTTCCGTCAGCATCAGGCCGATCAGTCGAGTCCGGCTTGCGCCCAGCGCTGTGCGAATGGCCATTTCATTTTTGCGGGCCATGGCGCGCGCCAGCAGCAGGTTCGCTACGTTGGCGCATGCGATGAGCAATAAGAGCACTACCGCGCCGAGCAATACCAGCAGGATCGGGCGAATCTGGCCGACGATTACTTCATTGAGCGGCACGAGCGCCGTGCGGAGCTTGTCATTCGATTGCGGATATTGCTTTTCCAGGCCTTCAGCAATCAGGTTCATGGCCGCGCCCGCGCTCTCACGCGAGATGCCCGGTTTTAGTCGACCAACCACATTTAACCAATGCAGGTTTCTGCGTTGCAGCAGCGGGCCATCGGCATGAAGCGTAAGCCATATATCAGGATCGCCGACGGGAGCAAAATGAAAATCCGCCGGCAACACGCCAATAATGGTTGTGGGCTTGTCATCGATGTTGAGCGTCTGTCCGATAACATCTTTGCCGCCGAAATGGCGCTGCCACCAGCCATAGCTGAGCATCGCCATGCGCGGCGCGGAGACCAGGTCTTCACCGGCGCGGAAGTCGCGCCCGGCCAGCGGCGGCACGCCGATCGTCTGGAAAAAGTTGTCGGTGGCCACGGCCGAGGGCAGCAGTTCCGGAGCGCCCGTCCCGCGAAGCAGGACCTGATTTTGCCCGTAACCGGCCAGCCCGTCAAAAACCTGTTGCTGCGCGCGCCAGTCGAGAAAGTCAGGATAGGAAGCCTCAAACTGCGTGAAGACCTCAGCCGTCCGCGTGTCATACACCTCCACCAACCGCGAAGCATCACGGTACGGCAGAGGCCGCAGCAGCGCCGCGTCGACGAAAGTAAAGATCGCCACATTGGCGGCAATGCCCAAAATCAATGTAATAAGCGCGATGGACGTGAATCGCGGCGACTTGAGCAACGCGCGAAGCTCATAACGCAGGTCCTGCAGGATGGTTGCTATCATGGTCAAAATCCTTTGAACACTATGCCATTTGAGAATACAGGTATTCCCGGAAAAGGTTCCAGGCTTGAAGATTTAGACGCGGGCACGATGGATACGTTTTGCCGGGATTGTGGGATAAACAAGATAGAATCGACGGCCATCTGCATCCTTATTCTCTTCGGGCGTCTCCACGGTGAAAAATTATCCGGTGAGTGCACCCGACCGTATCAACTCTGCCAGCTTAGCAAAATCTTCTGCGAACACGCGATCATGCTCGATCTTCGGACTCACCTTGCGGATTGCCGCATACGCTTTTTGCAACGGCTGGCTGCTCTTGAGCGGCGCCAGAAAATCCAGCGCCTGCGCCGCCGCACAAGCTTCAATCGCCAGCACGTTGGTGGCGTTTGCGATCACTCGTTTCAACTTGATCGCCGCCGCCATCCCCATGGAAACGTAATCTTCTTTATTGCCGGAAGTGGTAATCGAATCCACGGACGCAGGATGCGCCAGCCCTTTGTTTTCGCTGGCCAGCGCCGCGGCCGTCACCTGCGGCATCATAAAGCCGGAGTTGATGCCCGCTTCCGGCGCAAGAAATGGCGGCAGACCTTCATTCAACGCCGGATTCACCAGCCGTTCAATACGCCGCTCAGAAATTCCCGTCAGCGCGCTCAGTGCGATCGCCAAATAATCCAGCGCAAATGCCAGCGGTTGCCCATGAAAATTCCCGCCGGAAATAATGTCACCTTCACCGTGGCTCTTCACAAACACCAGCGGGTTATCCACCGCCGAGTTCATCTCAATCTCAAACGTTCGCCGACAAAATGCCAGCGTATCGCGCACCGCGCCGTGGACCTGAGGAATGCAGCGCAGCGAGTAAGCATCCTGCACGCGTCCGCAGTCTTTATGGGACTCGCGAATCTCGCTCCCTG
>DASXIL010000781.1:0-4116 GCA_036497985.1 Candidatus Angelobacter sp.
GGCCTTGATCTTTCGCCGGTGCATGAAGTGCTGATCGAAGAATCAGTTCTCGGCTGGAAGGAATACGAGCTAGAGGTCATGCGTGACCTGGCCGACAACGTCATCATTGTCTGCTCCATTGAAAATTTTGATCCGATGGGCGTGCATACCGGCGACTCCATCACCGTGGCCCCGGCGCAGACTCTGACCGACCGCGAATACCAGCACATGCGCGACGCCTCCATCAAAGTGATCCGCGAGATCGGCGTGGAAACCGGCGGCTCCAACATTCAATATGGCGTGAACCCGACGAATGGGCGCATGGTGGTGATTGAGATGAACCCGCGCGTCTCGCGCTCGTCGGCGCTGGCGTCAAAGGCCACGGGGTTCCCTATCGCCAAGATCGCCGCCAAGCTGGCCGTAGGTTACACGCTGGACGAAATTCCCAACGACATCACCAAGATGACGCCGGCCTGCTTTGAGCCGACCATCGATTATGTAGTCGCGAAGATTCCGAAATGGCAGTTTGAAAAATTCCCCGGCGCCGACGAAGGCCTGGGCCCGCAGATGAAGTCCGTGGGTGAAGCCATGGCCATTGGCCGCACCTTCAAAGAAGCGCTGATGAAGGGCATTCGGTCGTTGGAGACAGGCAAAAAAGTCGGGGCGGAAAAGATTGAGCCGCGCATCCTCACGCAGCGGCTGGTAACGCCGCATCCGGAGCGCCTTACCTATATTCGCTACGCGCTGCATCAGGGAATGACCGTAAAAGAACTGCACAAGATGACCAGCATCGATCCCTGGTTCCTCTATCAGCTCAAGGAAATTGCGGCGATGGAAACGGAACTAGTCAAACTATCGCCGGACTCGCTGACGAACGAAATATTGCAAAAGGCCGAGCACCTGGGTATTGAGGTCACGGCCACGGAGGCGGAGCAGCTTAACCAGTCGCCACAGCTGACGAAAGAAACCTTGCGGCAGGCCAAGCGGCTGGGCATTTCAGACGAGCGGATTGCGCTCTCGATCAAGACCGGTGTGCAAACCGTGCGCCGGATGCGTGAAACGCTGGGCATCAGGCCCGTTTACAAACTTGTAGACACCTGCGCCGCGGAGTTTGAAAGCTATACTCCGTATCTTTATTCGACATACGAGGAAGAAGACGAAGCGCCGCCAACCGACAAAAAGAAGATCCTGATCCTGGGCAGCGGCCCCAACCGAATCGGCCAGGGCATTGAGTTTGACTATTGCTGCTGCCACGCGGCGTTCGCGCTGCATGACGATGGTTATGAAACCATCATGGTCAACTGCAATCCGGAAACGGTTTCCACCGACTATGACACCAGTGACCGCCTTTACTTTGAGCCGCTCACCTTTGAAGACGTGCTTGCGGTTTACCAGCATGAAACAAAGGGCGACGCTCCGGTGGGCGTGATCGTGCAATTTGGCGGACAGACGCCGCTGAACCTGGCCTTGCCGCTCAAAGGCGCAGGCGTAACCATCATTGGAACGTCACCGGAATCGATTGATCTGGCCGAAGACCGCAAACGTTTCGGCAGGCTTCTTGAAGAACTCGACATTCCGCAGCCTCCCGGCGCGATTGCCACCAGCGTAGAAGAAGCTGTGGCCGGAGCACGCAAAGCCGGATATCCGGTGTTGGTGCGGCCATCCTATGTTCTTGGCGGACGCGCGATGGTAATCGCCTATGACGATGACAGCGTTGTCCGCTACATGAAAGAAGCGGTGGAGTATTCGCAGCAGCGGCCAGTGCTGGTTGATCATTTTCTGGAAGACGCGGTTGAAGTTGATGTGGACGCGCTTTCTGATGGCGAGGACGTCGTCATCGGCGGAATCATGCAGCATATTGAAGAAGCCGGCATACACTCCGGCGATTCTTCCTGCGTGCTGCCATCGGTCGGCCTGCGCAAGCCTGTTCTTGACATGATCCGCGAATATACGTTCAAGCTGGCCCGCGCGCTGAAAGTCATCGGGCTGATGAACGTCCAATTCGCGGTCCAAAATGAAAAGGTTTTCGTCATCGAAGTTAATCCGCGCGCTTCACGCACCGTGCCATACGTTTCCAAAGCAACGGGCGTACCGCTGGCCAAGATTGCTGCGCGGCTCATGACCGGCCGCAAGCTGCGCGAGTTCCTGCCGACGAACGTTGAAAAAGAAATTGACCTGGCCACCGGCGCCGGATACTTCGTCAAGTCGCCGGTCTTCCCCTGGAACAAATTCCCCGGCGTTGACACGGTCCTTGGCCCGGAGATGAAATCCACCGGCGAAGTGATGGGCTCAGCCGACACGTTCGGCGAAGCCTTTGCCAAGGCACAGCTTTCCGCCGGACAGGCGCTGCCTACGCAGGGGACAGTCTTTATCAGCGTGATTGACCGCTACAAGCAGGAGTCCATTGAACTGGCAAAACGCTTTGTAGAGATGGGCTTCAGCTTGGTCGCCACGCATGGCACCGCAGATCGCCTGGAGCGGGCCGGGCTTGCGGTGGACCGCGTTTACAAGGTCAAAGAAGGCCGCCCGAACGTGGTGGACCTGATCAAGGGTGATCGCGTTCAACTTGTCGTCAACACTCCACACGGCGCGGAGCCATGGTTTGACGAAAAAGCCATTCGCCGCGCCGCCGTCACAGGCCGCATTCCCACCATTACCACCATGGCCGCGGCCTGGGCCGCTGCTGAAGGCATTGCCGCGCTGCAACGGAATGAAGTGAACGTGCGCCCGCTGCAGCAGTGGCATGGTGAGAGCGTTCAGGCTTCAGCCATCAGCACAGAAAGTAATTAGCACCCATTCACCGCAAAGGCGGCGAAGGACGCAAAAGGTCCTGAGAAATTTCTTGCCATGCCCACTTACCTTTGCGGCCGATAGACTAAAATCCTATGTTTCATGTCCGTCGTCAGGAGAGCATTCATGCATCGGCACGCCCATATATTATGCGCTTTGCTTTTATCAGCCTTCTCTGTCTTTGCCATATCGCAGGATAGGCCATTGCGTCCAGTTCATACTTTTTCCATTGTGGCTTTTGATCCCGCAACCGGACAGATGGGCGTAGCGGTGCAGTCTCACTGGTTTGCCGTGGGCGGAGAAGTACCATGGGCGGAAGCAGGAGTAGGCGCGGTGGCGACACAGTCTTTCATTGATCCCAGTTACGGGCCGCTGGGACTGAATCTAATGCGCGCAGGCAAGAGCGCGCCCGATGCACTGCACGGTCTGCTGATCGCCGATGACGCTTGCAACGTCCGCCAGGTGGCAATGGTGGATATGCAAGGCCGCGTTGCGACCTTCACCGGCGCGAAAGATATAGAGCCTGCCGGTGGAATTGCCGGTGGCTCGACTGGAAGCCCCACAGCGATCCAATGCGGCGGCCAGCCCGGCGGCGCAATACAAACCGGCAAGAACTATGCCGTCCAAGCCAACTTGATGAGCAATGACCGTATCTGGCCCGCCATGTCCAAGGCGTATGAATCAACCAAGGGCGACCTGGCAGAGCGCATGCTGGCTGCTCTGGATGCGGCGCAGGCGGCAGGCGGCGACGTGCGGGGAAGGCAGTCAGCGGCAATCGTAATTGTGCCGGCCAAAGGCACTGGCAAACCATGGCAGGATTACGTTTTCAATTTGCGAGTGGACGACAGCGCCGAGCCTCTCAAAGAATTGCGCCGTTTGGTCACGCTGCAGCGCGCTTATAACCACATGAACGCCGGCGATAAGGCCGTAGAGCTGCATGACAACGCAGGCGCCCTGCGCGAGTACGGCGCGGCAGAACAGCTTGTTCCAGACAGCGCTGAGATGATCTATTGGCACGCCATTGCCATGGCCAATATGGGTCGCGTGGATGAGAGCCTTCCGCTGTTTAAGAAAGTTTTTGCTATGGACCGCAACTGGCTTGACCTGACACCTCGGCTGCCCAAGGCCGGTCTGCTGCCGGACAACCCGCAGTTGATCCAGAAGATTGTGGCGCAGGGAAAGTAAGGATTCACTTAATCACATCTGCCTAAGTTGAAGGTTGGCAAACTGATTGCGCGAAAGAACTCTTATGCCCTTTTGTGGAAAAAGATGTTCTTTCTATAGCGAAACTATTGCTGCAGATAGATTTAATAGATTGTTTTGAAACTAGTGCAATAGTTTGCACCA
>DASXIL010000782.1:0-4071 GCA_036497985.1 Candidatus Angelobacter sp.
GAAGCTGCACGCATTCACTTACGGAATGCTCAAGGCCGCCACCATCGGAGAGCCGCTGCATTCCGCTGGAGCGCGTTGGTTACAGGAGGCGCGCTGGCTCTAATCGGATTGTCTAAACGTTCCAAATCCGGCGTTGCCCTCGCAACAGCCGGTGGACTCTTGTCTTATGCGGGCTTCAAAGCAAGGGCCCGCCAGCGGGAGCTGATTGCCCGCAGCAGTATCCTGCTGAACTGCACGCCGCAAGAGGCGTATCAATTCTGGAGCAACTTTGAGAATCTGCCATTATTCATGCGCCATCTTGAATCTGTCACACGCCTGGGCGAAAGCCGTTCCCGATGGATTGCTATTGGCCCTTTGGGCAAACGCTTAATCTGGGACGCAGAAATTGCCTTTGATCGCAAGGACGATGTCATCGCCTGGCATTCCTTGCCCGACTCTGAAATCTATGTTGACGGCATCGTGAAATTCCGCAACGCTCCCGCCAACCGCGGGACCATCGTGACTGTCGTTGTCGTCTACCAACCTCCTGCAGGGCAGGTTGGCACCGCTTTTGCCAAAATTCTGGGCAAAGATCCCAGCTTCATGATGCGGCAGGATCTTCGTCGCCTCAAAGCATTGATTGAGGCGGGTGAAATTCCCACAGTGGAAGGCCAGTCTCACGGGCCGAGATCCGCCATAGCTGCTGTCGCGCGCATCCTCAATCCCGACGACCCCCTCAGGGGAGAAGGAAACTTAACTGATATCGCACAAGCCAGAAGGAGGGTCTCATGAAAGCTGTTTGCTGGATGGGCACGGAAAAAATGAGTGTTGAGAACGTGCCAGATCCCACAATCCTGAATCCCCGCGACGCAATTGTCCGCATCACCAGCACCTGCATTTGCGGTTCTGACCTGCACTTATACAACGGACTGATGCCCACCATGGAGCAAGGCGACATCATGGGCCATGAGTTTATGGGCGAAGTAGTAGAAGTTGGCCCGGGCGTAGACCGCGAGAAATTGAAAGTGGGCGACCGCGTGGTCGTGCCCTTCACCATTGCCTGCGGGAGATGTTTCTTCTGCCAGCAGCAATTGTGGTCCTGTTGTGACAATTCAAACCCTAACTACTGGATTGCCGAAAAGCTAATGGGCTACTCGCCTTCAGGATTATTCGGCTACACACACATGCTGGGCGGCTATGCCGGAGGCCAGGCACAATATGCTCGCGTCCCGTTTGCTGACGTGGGTCCCTTGAAAATTCCCGCCGGCATTCCTGACGAGCAAGTCGTCTTTCTCTCAGACATCTTTCCCACCGGATATATGGGCGCGGAAAACTGCAATATCCGGTCCGGCGACACGGTGGCGATCTGGGGCTGCGGTCCCGTTGGCCAGTTCGCCATTCGAAGCGCCTTCCTCCTCGGCGCTGAACGCGTAATCGCCATCGACCGATTTGACTACCGCCTGCAACTGGCTGAGCAGGCCGGCGCGGAAATCATCAACTATGAAGAAGTTGACGACGTGGTTCAACTTCTGAAAGACATGACTGGCAACATTGGTCCAGACGCCTGCATGGATGCTGTGGGCATGGAAGCGCATTACAGCGGACCGATGTGGGCCATCGACAGGACAAAGCAGGTGTTAAAGATGCAGCCTGATCGGCCCGGAGTCTTGCGTCAGGCGATCATGGCTTGTCGCAAGGGTGGAACTGTTTCCGTTCCGGGCGTGTACGGCGGCTTCATCGACAAGATGCCTATGGGGGCGTACGTAAATAAAGGCCTGACCATGAAGACCGGTCAGACGCACATGATGCGATACATGAAACCGTTGTTGGAACTGATTCAGGGCGGCAAGATCGATCCCAGCTTTGTCGTCAGTCATCGCGTGCCGATTGACAAGGCCCCGGAGATGTACAAGATTTTCCGCGACAAACAAGACCATTGCACCAAGGTTGTCCTTGACCCGTGGGCGAATGGAGTAAGCGCCGCAGCTTAGTCGCATTCTCAACTTCATCGCAGACTCGCGCCGGCTCATACCGGCGCGCGTCTTCCCTTGATTCGCAAACACAACCATATTCACACCATTTATTTTCGAAGAAAAGGAATTTACAAAATGGCCAATGAAAATCTAAAAGGTAGGAAAGTCGCAATCCTGGTAACCGATGGCTTTGAGCAAGTTGAATTGTTGCAACCGCGCGAAGCTCTGGACAAAGCCGGCGCTCAAACAAAAGTTGTGTCGCCGAAAGAAGGGCCGGTAAAGGGCTGGGACATGATGAAATGGGGCAAGGAAGTTCCCGCTGATCTGACGCTGGACAACGCGAAGCCGGATGATTTCGACGCGTTGCTGCTTCCCGGTGGCGTGATCAACCCAGACAAACTTCGTATGGATCCGAAGGCCGTCGCATTCGTGAAATCGTTCTTTGACGCCGGCAAACCGTGGCGGCGATCTGCCATGGCCCATGGACAATCATTGAAGCAGGCGTAGCTCGCGGACGCAAGATCGCGTCGTGGCCTTCGCTCAAGACCGATATCCGCAATGCCGGCGCGGAATGGGTCGATAAGGAAACAGTCACTGACGGCAACCTTGTCACCGCCCGCAAGCCTGACGACATCCCGGCATTCAACCGGGCAATGATTGAGCTGTTCAGTTCGGGAGTTCAACAGAAGCGGCCCGCTGCTTGAGTCGATGACTTTCATTCACAAGAAAGGCGCTCGAAAAAGAGCGCCTTTCTATTTGCTTCAAAACTGATGGAGAGCTACTAGGGCGCCTCTATCAGTTCCATCTTGCCGTCGCGTTTGCGATGCAGCACTTTGACCCGGCCTTCCAAGTCGCGAAAGACAAATACTTCACGGTCACGAAATTCGGCTTCTTTTACCGCTTCTTCTAAGGTAAGCGGCTTGTATGAGACGGAATCGGAGCTTTTGACCACGTGTGTCTCAGTAACTTTTACTCGGCTGGGAAAACTGTGGACTTTTACCGGCACGGCAGTCGTGAGGTCGCCGTTCACTGCAATGGCAATCGTGGATTCCTGTTGCGACTCGCCGGCCAATTCCATTTTTTTGCGCGCCTGGCGTTTCTTGCTCTTCCATCGCGTCTTGTACTTCACGGCTTGGCGCTCAATCTTGTCCAGCGCTCCTCCTATTGCTGTATTCATCTCCTGGGCCTCAGAGAGGCCGACGATAGGGGCATGATTGCGCACCGAAATGGTGATCTCCGCAATGTGGCGGCGCTTCTCTGTTGAGAGAATTACGTGAGTTTCAAATGTGCCAAGGATTTTCTGGATTTTTTCAAGCCCGCCTTCGACCTGCTTGCGGGTGATAGGAGTGATTTCGTACTGGCGGCCAGTATATTCGACGTTCATTGACTCCCTCCTGAAATTGGGTCCAACTGAGAGTCGTCTGCCGGGTGCTCTGGGAGATACGGCACGGGTACAGGCGGCTTTTTAACGTCTGCCTGAAAAGCGCCGGCTCGGTTATGGCCGCGCTTTCCGCTTTTAGCTCTTAGTCCTCCTTTGATGCGTGCTGGGGATCTTCATGTCTTCACGGTATTTTGCCACCGTGCGACGCGTCACCTGAATGCCTTGCGACTGCAAGACGCGCGTGATCTGGTCGTCAGTCAGAGGATGCGCGGGGTCTTCTTCTTCAATCAATTTCTTGACACGCCTTTTCAGGATCAGTAGCGACGTCCCGGCTCCCTCAGGCCCTTGGACGCTTTCTGAAAAGAAGTAGCGCAGCTCAAACACGCCTTGCGACGTGTGAACATATTTGCTGGCCACCGCCCGGCTCACCGTTGACGGATGCACTCCAATCTCTTCGGCAACCTCTTTGATCATCATGGGCTTAAGCTGATCAATGCCCTGGTCCAGAAAGTCCCGCTGCCGTCCGATAATGGCATAACAGACCTTCAAAATTGTCTGCCGTCTTTGTTCGATGTTCTTGATCAGCTGCACCGCAGACTTGTAGCGCTCCTTTACGTAGGACTTTACGTCCTTTTCCACGCCGCCATTCTGGTTCAGCATTTTGCGGTACGTGGGGCTAACGCGGAGCTGTGGCAGGTCTTCATCATTCATCAGAACCAGATATTCGTCACCGTGTTT
>DASXIL010000783.1:0-15996 GCA_036497985.1 Candidatus Angelobacter sp.
GCTCAGCCCCGGCGGCGGCACGCTGCTCTATTCGACTTTCCTCGGCGGAAGCAATGACGACGTTATCACTGAGATCAGCCTGAACAGCGCCCGCATGGCGTTTGTTACCGGATTCACCAACTCTACCGACTTCCCCACGACCGCCAGCGCGTTCAAGAAATCGATTCCAGCAGGCGTGGTCAACTCCTTTGTCACGGCCCTGCAACCAGATGGAAAATCGCTGTACTATTCAACCCTGCTGGGCGGCAGCCATTCCACCAAGGCGGGAGCCATTGTCGTGGATCCGGCTTGGAACGCGTGGGTCGGCGGCAACACTTCTGACACGGATTACCCTGTCACCTCGAATGCTTTTCAACCCGGGATGAAAGGCGAATCCGACGGCTTCTTCGCCAAGATCGTGATTGCAGGCGATCTGCGGGCCACTCTTACTCCCGCGACTGCGACAGCACTGCACAACAGCGTTGTCACATTCACGGCAAACGTAACCAACCTTGGCCCCGATGGAAGCGACGCTGTGGTCTTGAGCGACGTAATCCCCAGCGGGTTCAGCTTCTCTGGCATCAGCGGCAGCACAGCCACGTCATGCACAGTCCCGGCGATTGGTGCCACTTCCGGCAGCGTTGTCTGCCACAAAACACGTTTGGAAAATGGGCAGAGCTTTGGTGTAAAGATCCTGCTCAAGGCCATAGCTCCCGCTGGATCCAGCAGGGTCAACAAAATCACCACCAGCGCGCGCACACAGGACTTGAAACCTGCCAATAACAGCGCACAGTCAACCGTGGTTGTGCACTAAACAGCGGTGACGGAAGGGCGGAAGCCAAACCTGGCGCCGCCCTTTTATTTCTCACTGAATTCGAATCGCTTGTATCGGTTTCGCATGACGGCAAGGCCCTGGCTCTCGCTCGCCGAGCAGCGTTGTATGTGGCGTAACAAAACAGGCACGCGAACAAGAGTCGAGCGCAGCGGCAAAAGAATTAGACGGCAGCCTACGCGGCGAGGCCGGTCTCGCGCCGAGCCGCGTGTTTCAAGCGCAGAGATGCATCGTCCCAACGCAATAATCTCTGGCGGTGCGGAGCGAAGCGGCAAAAGAATTAGACGGCAGCCTACGCGGCGAGGCCGGTCTCGCGCCGAGCCGCGTGTATCAAGCGCAAAGATGCATCGTCCCAACGCAATAATCTCTAGCGGTGTGGAGCGCAGCGACAAAAGAATTAGACGGCAGCATACGCGGCGAGGCCGGTCTCGCGCCGAGCCGCGTGTATCAAGCGCAAAGATGCATCGTCCCTACGCAATAATCTCTAGCGGTGTGGAGCGCAGCGACAAAAGAAAAAGACCCGGTAGTGGGGTCGACCGGGTCTTCGAATCAGTTCTGGAACGATCGATCAGGCAGATTGCGTTGTAGCTTGCTTGGTTACGCTCTCTGCTTGAGGGCCTTTCTGTCCCTGAACAATTTCGAATTCAACGTCATCGCCCTCCTGGAGGCTTTTGTATCCATCCGACTGGATGGCACTGTAGTGGACGAACACATCAGGGCCGTCATCCCGGCCGATAAAGCCGAAGCCCTTTGCGTTATTGAACCATTTCACTTTACCTTTAATTCGAGACACGTTCCTTACTCCGGGCTGTCCCTGGGGACACGGTGACCTGTGGTCCCGAGGACCAGTTTCTTCTCTTTGGGTTTGCCACTCTTTTTGGGAAGGGACGTAAAACACCGGAGATTAACCTTCTCCCAGTTCTCCACGTCTTATACCCATTACTTTGGCTTTGCGCTTATTCTGCCCCCTTAAAGACGTGATGTCAACTCTGTCTATGTACTAAAAAAACAATGAGTTAGCGCAAACAAGACATCCTGCACCTGCACGTTAAATGTGTAACTTCTTATAAAGTGAAATCGAAAAAAGAAGCTCGATTATTTAATTTTGGTTAATTTTTTTTCCAGCCAAAAAAGCGATGCAATGGTCTTTGCATCGATGATTTTGCCGGAAGTCGCCATGCGAACGGCTTGGTGCAGGGAAAAAAATCGCACCGCGATGCGTTCGTCTTCTTCCGGCTGCGCCACGCCCTTCTTGAGTCCGCTGGCTAGATAAACCGTCATGCTCTCGTCCAAAAATCCTGGACTGACGTAAAAGAAAAGCGCCTTCTGCCAGCGCGAAGCGGTGTAACCCGTTTCTTCTATCAGCTCACGCTTGGCGGCGGCAAGATGGTTCTCGCCCGGATCAACGCGCCCTGCAGGCAGTTCCCACATCCGTCGGCCCGCTGCATAGCGATATTGGCGCTCCAGCAGCACCAGTGGCTTGCGTCCGGAATCGTCCAGCGGCAGCACGACGATGGAGCCCGAATGCCTGATCACGTCACGCCGCGCACGGACATTGCCCGGCTCTTCAACTTCATCGGTCATCACACTGAAGACCGGTCCACGGAAGGCCGTCCTGGAAGAAATCACGCGAACAAGCGAACTGGACTTTTTGTGGGTTGCAGGCATGTGTTCCAATATAAGTCTTGAACTGCAAAAACCAAAACCCTTGAACACGGAGGAAAAGAGGTAGCAGAGGAAACGGGAACGGTAAGCCATGGTGGACCGCTGGTTCATCTGGTTGAGCAGGGTCGATCTCCGCAACTTTGATATTCCAATGTCCTCTGCGTCCTCAGTTCCTCTGCGTTTCAAAGGTGTTCTGCGTTGGCTTCTGGTATTCTCGCGTTGAATGACGCATAAGCGTTTGGGCAAACCGACGATCACCTTTATCGGCGCGGGCAATTTGGCCCAGGCGTTAGGTCCGGCGCTCAAAGCGGCAGGATATCGGGTGGAATTCATTGCCGCGCGCGAGACAGCATCATCGCGCAGGCGCGCTGCAATGCTCGCCCAAGTTCTGGAAGCGCGCACGCAGTCCCTCAGCGACGCCGGTCCGAGTTCAGACATAGTCTGGATCTGCCATACCGACGATGCGCTGGCTGAAACCGCAAAACTGCTCGCACGCAAACCTGGATGGGCAGGCAAGATCGTTCTTCATTCCAGCGGCGCGCTCAGCAGTGATGTCCTGTCACCGCTGAAACGCAAAGGCGCGAGCACCGCTTCCCTGCATCCCATGATGACGTTTGTTCCCGGCGCGACTCCGCGAATGGAAGAAGTGCCGTTTGCCGTGGAAGGTGAGAGCCGCGCTGTGGTGGTAGCGCGCAAGATCGTTCGCGATCTTGGCGCGGAAAGTTTTCCTATCAAGAAGGCGGCCAAACCTCTGTATCATGCGCTGGGATCGTTTTCTTCACCTTTGATCGTTGCCGCACTGGTGACGGCGGAACGCGTGGGGCACGGCGCAGGCCTTACTGCCAGCCAGACCCGCCGCGTGATGGCCCCCATATTGCGCCAGACCCTAAAGAACTATGCCGAACGCGGAGCAGCAGCAGCCTTCAGCGGGCCAATCAAGCGTGGCGATTTGAACACCGTGCTTCGCCACTTGAAAGAACTAAAACGTGTGCCCGGCGCCAGCGAGGTTTATCGAGCGCTGGTGAAGTCAGCGTTGATGGACTTGCCGGGAGCAAGGAAGAAAGAACTAAGCAGGCTCTTAGAAAAACCTTGAAACACAGAGGAAATGAGGAGGCGAGGAAAGGGAATCAAGAATTTCGTTCAGAAACGTAGAAACTGACATTTGCTTTCGCCAATACTACCGATGAAAATTCCTACCGCTCTTTCCTCTGTTCCCTCCGTTCCTCCGCGTTTCAAAGGTTTTGGGTTTTATCTTTCCGTAAACAAATGCCCCAGCTTTTCTTTCTTGGTATTCAGGTAACGCTCTGAAGCCGCATGCGGCTCAACCTCGCACGGTACGCGCTCCGTAACTTCAATTCCTGCGGCTTCCAGCGCCGCTACCTTCTGCGGATTGTTGGAAAGCAACCTGACCTGCTTCAATCCAAGGTCTTTCAGAACCTCCGCCGGCAGTTGAAACGCGCGATGATCGGCCTTGAAGCCAAGCTCTTCATTGGCCTGGACCGTGTCAAGGCCCTGGTCCTGCAAACCATAAGCTTGCAGCTTGGCCATCAACCCTATGCCGCGGCCTTCCTGCATCTCATAAAGCAGAACACCCGCGCCGGCCTGCGCGATCAGCGAAAGAGCCATCTCCAGCTGCTGGCGGCAATCACAGCGTAACGAGCCAAAGACATCACCGGTAAGGCACTGTGAGTGGATGCGTACCAGAGGCGAAGCGGAGTGAATGTCGCCCATCACCAGGGCCACAGCTTCTTCCTTGCGGCGATCAGATGAAGAACTTGGTCCGAATTGGCCTTCAAAGCCCATAATGCGGAAGTGTCCCCAGCGTGTGGGAAAGTCAGCCTCAGCCATTTTGTGGAGTGCGAAATCGGAACTCACGTTTTTATTATAGACAGTTAATCTCAGCGGAGCTTCACTTCTCCGCCCTGGCCGGCCAATACGTTGCAAATGGATGGGCTGCGGTTTGTATAAGAGTTTTCTTTGGCTGAAAATCACCAGGAGAGGTGGTGGAAATCCACCAGCTCTGCTTTTCTGCGCGAGCGCCTTGGCGATAAATCCTGAGTACTCAAGCAATATGAAGCCGCGCGGTTTGGCATTCAAATTGTACTCTGGATTCAGGCGCTGACTGCATTCTGCCGGCGAGCTTCTTACCCAGGAATGCGGCCTGCGCATCGCATTGCCGCCTCCTCCAATTCCCGTTTTGGTACTTTTTGCGTAAAGGCAACCAAGACGTGAGTAGCTGGAATCAAACCCAAGCGCGCCTTCGGCGTATCTAACACCTGCCACATCGGTGCAGGCATCGGGCCCCATTCAGAGAGGAAATCAGCATGAAATTCAGGCCTCTTTACCTCATGCTCGTGGTGTTTTTTCTGGGCGTGGCAGCAACCGTCCAGGCAGCGGACAATCTTGCGACCAGGGGAGTCGTAGTAACCCGTGACATCGTAGTTCCGGCGGGAACTTTAATGACGTGCACGCTTGACGAGCCGAAGTTCTCTTCCGCCACGGTCAGTGTCGGCGATCCATTTCTTTGCCACCCGCGTGCCATGCAGCAGTTTGGCCAATCGGTTTTCCCGCGCGGCAGTTACATCGTAGGACATCTGGAAGCCGATAAAGATCCCGGCAACTTCGTAGGCAAGGGTTACCTCAAACTGGCCTTTGATCGCATCGGCCTGCCCGATGGCGATGTGCCTCTCGCGGCCAAAATGATTGCGGTCGCCGGCTTTAACGTTGACCGGAACGGAAAGATCATCGGACACGGTCATGCCACGCGAGATACCGTCGAGTGGATGCTGCCTCCGCTCTGGCCTTGGAAGGTGCTGAGTCTCCCCGCGCGCGGACCTCGTCCCACGCTCAAGGGTGAAGCTCAGGTCACGCTGCGCGTAATGGATGACCTTGTCATCTCCCGCGTGGTGCGTGAATCCATCCTGCCGCCGCCAACCCCCGGATGGCGTCGTTTTGGTGAGCAGCCCAGTTCATTTACCCCATCCCCAGTCGCGCCACCCAGGGCATTTACAGCCATGAGCTATCAGCCCGCGGCGAGTGCGGGACCGGCGTCTGCAACAATGATCGAAGTGGACAATCAGGCGGTTTCCGCAATTCCAGCGGAGTTGACTGCAGAAAGCCGGCCGGCGCAGGCCATTGTGGCCAGCGTGACTGACTCAGCGGCCATCCCGGCTCAGGAACTTGCTGCGCCTTCTCCGCGCATTGCGTGGCCGGCGAATGTAACGTTGTTCGCATTGGCCGATGGCTCCGTCTTTCCGGCCACTGAGTATTGGCGAGATCAAAACCAGCTCTTGTACGTCTCGGGCGCCAACAAAGGCACGGTTGCTTTGCGCGACATCGATTGGAGCGTAACGACCAGGCTCAACAGCGCGCGCAAAGTACGCGTTCTATTGCGCAGCGCGCCGGCGCAAAACTAGCCAGGAGCGGGTATGGAACCCTCTTGCGGGCGTAAGGACACTGGAACCCAGGACCTTACGCCCATGCGGACCTGCGCGATCATGGAAAGCGCCATCTCCAGCTGCTGGCGGCATCTTGCGGACTGTGAAATCGGAACTCACCTTCCTGTTATATGAGCGTATAGCGGTTTCATCCCTACTGCTATGATCGGCACAGGACGGTTCCAAGGTGCGAGTGTTCTCTAACAACATTGCGTTTTCCGCGAGAATAATTGCCTGCTTCTGTTGGATTGCCGTATCGATACTCTCCTACGCACAGTGCAAGCCGGCGCGGCCGGATGACCTTCCCCACGGCGCTAACATGCTGATTGAACTGAAAGAACAGCAACTAAGTCAGATCTTCGGAACGGTCCGGTTTCCACACGGCGAACTCGCGGATGACATCGTGGTCGAAGTATACCGCCATGAAGAAGCGGAAAGCCTTCAGGAAGCCAGGCAACAGGCCATGCTGGCGGCCTGCGTGACAAGCGATGATGGCCGGTTCTCCTTTGCCGGTCTCAAGCCCGGAAGGTATTTAGTGGTTGCGGGCACGCGAAGGACTGCTGGCGTGAATGAGATATATGTGCCAATCATTCTCAAGAGGAGTTGGCTGGGCAAAAAAGGTTCAGGCATAAGATTCGTTCTGGCGCTTGGGACGTGAGTTGCAGTGAACCGCAGGAATCATGAAAGTGCCGACAACGCTGCTGGAGTGGTAGCATCTGTTTGATGGCTTTCACCGATACATCACCAGAAATTGAGGTCATGCAGCTTGAAATCCGGCGTAACATGACCGGCAGCCAGCGGTTGCGCATTGCCCTGGAAATGAGCTGTTTTGCACGGGAGTTGAGAAAGGCCGGTATCCGCTGTGACCACCCGGATTGGACGGAGAGGCAAGTCATGATCGAGCTTTTTCGTCTTGCGTTCCTGCCGAAGCCACTGCCCGCCTGGGTACGATGAATCCAGAAGAGATATTTCGCCAGATTACTGCGGCACTGAATCAAGCAGGCGTGCGCTATATGCTCACTGATTCTTTCGCAAGCAACCTGTACGGCACGGGCCGGGCAACCCAAGATATTGATTTGGTGATTTCAGCCACATCGGATCAAATCCGCGTGGCTTTGGGTTATCTTCCACCAACCGACTTTTACTACAACCTTCAAGAAGCTGCTCAAGCAGCCCGTCTTAAATCTATGTTCAATATTCTTGATATGAAAAGCGGGTGGAAGATCGATCTCATCTTTCTCAAGCCAGATGCCTACCATCAGGAGGCATTTCTGCGGCGCGTTCCCGCCGAAGTGGAAGGAGTTCCAGTCATTGCTTCGACGGCCGAAGACCTGATCCTTGCGAAGCTTGACTGGGCCCGCATGGGCGAGTCTTTGCGCCAGATTCAAGACGTGGCGGGTGTACTCAAAGTTCGCAAGAGCCTGCTCGACTTTCCCTACATCGAAAAATGGGTTCAGCAACTCGGCCTCATGGCCCAATGGTCCCAGGCCGGCCAGTTCGCGGACATGGATTAAGAATAGCAACAGGTTTTAAAAAACTCTTAACCATAATTTGCAATTTCTCTGCCCAATAGCGTACCTAATGACGTAGGGAAGTCCCAGATGCATCGTTTGAAACTCGCTTTCGTCACGGCCCTGTTTCTTTGGCTCTCATATACAGCCCATTCCCAAAGCAGCGTACAGCCGTCCCCCACACCGCAAATTCCGACCCTCACATCCAGCTCTAATCTGGTGCTTGTGCCTGTACTGGTAAAGACCAAGGCGGCCAAAGTGGTATTTTCGCTCACCGCTGAAGATTTCATCCTCACGGATAATGGCGTTCCACAGGCGGTGCAGATTGAAGAAGGTGCGCTCGGGCAGCCCCTGGCGCTGGCCGTCATCGTGCAGACCGGCAGACAGGGCGCATATCATCTGCATGACTATCGCAACCTGGGTGCGGTGCTGGATGCAGTGATTGGAGGCGTGTCCCACCACGTTGCTGTAATCGCTTTTGACAGCAAGCCTCGGCTCGAACAGGACTTCACCGCCGATACGGATGCAGCGGCCGAAGCGATTGCCAACCTTCCCGAGGGCGACACGGGCGCGGCCATTCTTGATGCGCTCAAATTCGGCATTCAGCTCCTCCGCTATCAGCCGCCTGCGTACCGCCGCGCAGTGCTCCTCTTTAGTGAGACCGCGGACAGCGGCAGCCAAACCAGCTTGGAGGACGCTGTTCGCGCAGTCGAGGAAACAAATACCGCGATATACACCTTCGGCTTTTCAACCACGCAGGCTGCGGTGAAGCACGAGGCGTCCAAGCTGCCTGCGCCGGGAGGAACTGCTTACTCCAACGAGCCCTACCAGCCGGGCGGCTGTATGAGCAAAGATCCAAACGCCGATCCGGACGCGCATGGCAATCGCGCCGCGCAGGCGCTGGATTGCGCTGGCGATCTGCTCCCGCCATTGCGCCTGGCGCGGATTGCCTTTCTCGCCGCAAAAGATGGCCTCAAGCGCAACGTGCCCGAGTCCGTGGCGCAACTCACGGGTGGCGAATACTTTGCCTTCAAAAACGAAAAAACGCTGGCCCAACACCTGATAACCATCTCAAACGATGTTCCGAACTATTATTTCCTGAGCTTCCGTCCTCAGTCGCTGCAACCGGGCCTTCATGCGCTGGAGCTGAAGGTGAAAAACAGGCCAGAGTACAAAGTAAACGCGCGCAAGGGATATTGGGTGGATGCCGTGGCGGAGCAACCGAAGAAGTAGCTCCCACGCGATATACTGAAAGGTTCATTCATCTGTCCCGGAGGACGCATATGGCTTCATCCGCAGTCAGTTACGCCAGAGAGAATCAGCAGAAATTTTTAGGCGAGTTGAAAGACTTGCTTCGCATTCCCAGCGTAAGCACCGCGCCGGAGCATAAAGAAGATGTTCGCCGCGCCGCCATGTTCGTGGCCGACGAGTTGCGCCGCATCGGCATGGAAAACGTCGATGTCATTCCCACCAAGAACCATCCGCTGGTTTATGGCGACTGGCTTCACGCGCCGGGCAAGCCCACCGTCCTTTGCTATGCGCACTATGACGTGCAGCCACCCGATCCGCTGAATGAATGGCTCACTCCGCCGTTTGAGCCCACTGAGCGCAACCAGAATATTTACGCCCGTGGCGCGGTGGACGATAAAGGCCAGCTCTGGATGGAAATCAAGGCGCTTGAAGCGCTCATGCGCGGCCATGGCGGTAAGCTGCCGATCAATGTGAAGTGTATTTTTGAAGGCGAAGAAGAAGTAGGAGGCGAGTCCATTGCAGCTTACATTCGCGCGCAAAAAGCCAAACTGAAGGCCGACTTCGCACTGGTATGCGATACCGAGTTGTTCGCGCCGAATCTTCCTACTCTCTGCGTCGGCCTGCGCGGGCTGGTTTATACGGAAATTGAAGCCGTTGGCGCAAAGACTGACCTCCATTCCGGCATGTACGGCGGCGCAGCGCCCAATCCGTTCTTTGCCTTGATCGAAATCATCAGCAAGCTAAAAGATTCCAAAGGCAAGATCCTGATCCCCGGCTTCTATAAAGGCATGAAAGCGCCAAGCAAAGATGAACTCAAAGCATGGAAGCGCTTGCCGTTCAATGAAGAGCATTATCGCAAGACAGAGGTCGGATCAAAAGTGCTGACCGGCGAACCCGGCTATTCCGTGCTCTATCGCACATGGGCGCGCCCAACGCTTGAAGTCCACGGCATGCCAGGCGGATTTACCGCTCCCGGCGCAAAAACCGTGATTCCTGCACGCGCGTTCGCCAAAGTGTCCATGCGCCTGGTGCCGAATCAGGACCCCGACGACGTTTTAAAGAAATACACCAAGTTCGTAAAAAAGCTCACGCCTAAAGGGATTGAAACCAATATCAAGGTCTTCAGCAAAGGCCCAGCTTGCGTGGTGGGCACCAACAATCCTTTCATCAAAGCCGCCACCCAGGCGCTGCATGAGGTCTTTAAGAAAGATACGGTCTTTATCCGCTCTGGTGGCTCCATCCCCATCGTGACCGATTTCCAGGACGTGCTCAAAATTCCCAGCGTGATGATGGGCTTCGGCCTGCCCGACGACAACCTGCACGCCCCGAATGAAAAGTTCCACATCCCCAATTTCTATCGCGGGATTGAGAGCATTATCGGGTTCTTTGAGAAATTGGGAGAGTAGGGAGATCGCCGGAATCGCGCGAGATCGGAAAAGCAAAAGCTCACCGCGGAGGCGCGGAGACGCGGAGGAAAAGTGGAAAGGCTTACCGCCGATTTTTTCGGATTCAAGGGATCAGAACCCAGGGCATTTTTTAAGACTAGCTTCAGCCGTGCATAAGCGATAAAAAAGAAATGGGCTTTAGCCCCTGATCTGGTAAAACAGACGCGATGGTCTTTACCTTGGAACCCATTAGCGATCTGCCCCAAGACTGGAGTTCTCTCACCGATGGAGAACTTGGCCCATTGCTGCAATTCTGGAATGATCAACGCGCCGATCTCGAACAAAGCGGCACCCTGGCCGAATTCAACAAGCGTTTGGGCCGCGAATGGTCGATTGAAACCGGGCAGATTGAAGGCGTCTACAATCTTGACCGTGGCCTCACCGAAACGTTGATTGAACGAGGAATTGATTCCGATCTCATTCCCAATCAACCCGGTCAAAAGCCACCAGAAATCATTGCTGCCATCATTCAAGACCATGCCGACGTGCTGGAAGGGTTATTCGAATTTGTAAAAGGCGATCGTCCGCTCTCTAAAAGCTATATCCATCAATTACACGCAGCCCTGCTGCGCCATCAGGACACTACGGCCGTAAGAGACCAGTTTGGAAATCTGTTCGAAGCAAAATTGCTGAAAGGCAAATATAAAGAGCGCCCCAACAATCCCAAAAAGCCCGACGGTAGGATGCATCAGTACTGCCCGCCTGAGCAGGTCGATTCGGAAATGGAAAAACTTTTGTCGCTTCACGCAGAGCACGAAAAGAAAGGCGTGCCGGTGGAGATCGAAGCGGCCTGGCTGCATCATCGCTTCACGCAGATTCATCCTTATCAGGATGGAAATGGACGAGTGGCGCGGGCACTGGCGAGTTTGCTGTTTCTTAAGGCAGGGTGGTTTCCGGTGGTGGTCACGAGAGAGGACCGAGGTCGATACATTGATGTGTTGGAGATAGCGGATGAAGGCAATCTCCAACCGCTGATTACGTTTTTTGTAGATATTCAGAAGCGAGCTTTGTTCCAGGCCACGCAGGCTGTTGCGGACATCCAACAGACTAAGACAGTCGATGAAGCAATCCTGGCTGCTAAGAAAGCTCTTGGAGGCGCGGGCAAAGGATTTGACCCTAGCGTTTGGTTGAAAGCAAAAACAACTGCCGATCGTCTGATCGAATTTGCCGGTTTACGTTTGCATGAAATCTCCGATTCTCTTACTAAGGAGATTACGAAATCTCGCCCTGAATTTGTTTTTGGCGTAGTTAACGACGTTGAATTGAGTGTCGATTTTTCTTTGCCTTATATACCCAATGCTGCGATTTATGAAGTAGGCCGCACACTTAAGATCAATACCTACCTGCAATCCGCGTACATTGACGTTAGCGCACACGCGATCGGGTCAAAATTCCGAGGTCTCATTGGCTTTATGGTGCTTTTCCAAAAAGCACCAGGTATGGCTCCTGCCTATGCACGGCTCATATCGAAAGAAATCTTTCAAGTCAATTACGCCGAATCCTACGAATCCGCCGAGCGCCGTTTCCGTCCCTGGCTCGAAGAAGCCCTGGTCAACGCCCTCACCTTGTGGCGCAAGAGCCTCTGACCTAGCGACGAATCTTTCTGATCTGCGATCATCCGCGGTAAGCCTTTCCTGTTTTTCTCCGCGCCTTCGTGGTGCATATTGGGTTTCCCGATCACGCGCGATGACGGCAACCCCGTGAGATTCCGGCGGTTTACCTTAATCCTTTAGCCCCTTGCACTCTGGTGTACCAATTCGCGCCTTAAGCCACCTTGCTTCTCTGCACCATTCGCGCTACAGTTTCTGTAGCTCTCGCGATTCTTCCGACCTCTTAAAAATCGACCTCACAGGAGTGGTTTGGGCACTGGTTGCACAAGCGGTGCGACATCCTGTGGTCAGGAGCACTTATCCACAACATATTGTGGGCTTTGCTCTTGACCCTTGGTATCTCTGTGGGTACTCTAGCTGGAACGCGGATTAGCTACTCCAGCCGGTAGCCCGAAAGAGAAAACGCACCTGCCAGCCGCAGTCGTGCGACCATTGGCCATTCCTGAAGGAGTAGGAAGTTGCTAAAACTCAAGAAGCTGCAAATCCTTGGATTCAAGTCCTTCTGTGACCGCACGGAGCTCAAGTTTCCGGGCGAAGGCATTGCTGCCGTGGTGGGCCCCAACGGGTGCGGAAAGTCCAATATCTCTGACTCAATTTCATGGGTGCTGGGAGAGCAATCTGCCAAGAGCCTGCGCGGCGTCCGCATGGAAGATGTGATCTTTGCCGGCACACGCGATCGCAAGCCCACCGGCATGGCTGAAGTGTCCCTCACGCTGATTGATCCCCAGGTTTATGAAGGCGAGGTCAGTGCCCAGCCCGAGATCGATGTTCAGGATGACATGCCTTCAGAAGACGACTGGGATGAGGCTTCTGTCCGCGCCACGGCCGCCGAAGCCACTGAGGCACATGTAGCCGAAGTGCAGCCCGGGCCGCTCGACTGGAAAGAAGGCATGGAAGGCGAGCCCTCCGAAGGCGAAGCTACTGCCGCAGCCGAAGAAGCGACCGCTGACGTGTCGCAGGAAACCTCGCCGGAAGCAGCCGCAGAACAGCCAACTTCAACCGAGCCCAACGCACCTGACGCTCAAGCCGCGCAGACCAACGGCGCTGTGGTCCTCAAGATTCGCCGACGCAAGTTCAAGCCTAGGGCTTTCGCTAAGGGCGAAATCATGGTTACGCGGCGGCTGTTCCGCACCGGAGAAAGCGAATACCTGCTGAACGGCAAGCTCTGCCGCCTGCGCGATATCCAGGACATCTTTATGGGTACCGGCCTGGGGCCGGAGTCGTACGCCATCATCGAACAGGGACGTATTTGGCAGATCCTGAGCAGCAAGCCGTATGATCGCCGCGCCATCATTGAAGAAGCCGCCGGCATCACCAAATTTAAGACCAAGAAGCGGCTGGCGGAAGCGCGGCTGGAGCAGTCGAGGCTGAACCTTGCCCGCATCAACGATATTTTTGATGAAGTCACCAAGCAGATGAACTCGCTCAAGCGCCAGGCCTCCAAGGCTGAGCGCTATGCCCGCCTGCGCGACGAGATGAAAGAAAAGCTGCGCGTGGTGCTGGCCAGCAAGTTCGCGCAGATGGGCCGCGATGAAACCGGCCTGAATGATGCGCTGGAAGCCGTGGGTGAAGAGATTCGCGGCCATGCGGAAGCCGTGAGCGCCAAAGAAGCAGAGTTCTCAGAGCGCACGCAGCGCGGATACGCCATTGAGAGTGAGATTGCGCACAACAGCCAGACCATGAACGCCCTGGCCGTCGAAACTGAACGTGCCATCTCCCGCCGTGGTTCGAACCAGGAGCGCTGCGCGGAACTCGACGCGCGTTCTGCCGCTGCCCAAGCAGAACTAGAGCGCGCGCAGGCTCAATTGCTCTCACTGACTGAAGAAGTTCAGACCAATCGCAGCTTTGCCGAATCAGCAGCCTCAGAGGTAGCTTCCGCGCAGCATGAATGGCAGGCGGCGCAGCAGTCCTCGCAGGACGCGTCCACTGCGCTCTCCGACCTTGAGCGCCAGCAGGAAGCGCGTCGCCAGAACGTGATGGAAGCAATGTCTTCGGCATCGCAGGTGCGCAATCAGGTGATCCAGGCGGAAGAGCACATGACCGCGCTGGAGCGCGAAGCCATGCGGCTGGATCGCGAAGCCACTGCCGCGCAGGTGGACATTGAAAGTTTCGGCGGCAAGCGCGGGCAAATCGCCTTTGAGTTTGAAACGATTACGCAAACCGCTGCGGCGCTAGGTACGCGTATCCAGGAGATTCGCGGCCTGATTGAGAGCAAGCGCAAAGAGGAAGAGGAAGGCAAGCGCAATCTTGATACTCTTCGCGCCGAGTACGCCACAGCGCTGGGCAAAAAGAGTTCGCTGGAATCGGTGATCAATGAGCACGGCTACTCTACTGAATCGGTGAAGAGGCTGTTCCAGTCAAACGCCATGGGACACGGCTTTACTCCTGCCGGCGTGCTGGCAGACTTTCTTGAGGTCGAAACGCGCTATGAAGGCGTGGTGGAAGAGTTCCTGCGCGACGAGCTGAATTACGTCGTGGTGAAATCATGGGATTCGGCTAATGAAGGCATGCGGCTGCTGCAATCGGATGTTGACGGTCGCGCGACTTTCCTGGTCCATCCTGAAGACGCACAGGCCAAGTTCTCTTTCGCCGCGAGTGATGCGCCACCGCCGACCTCAGAGCGACGTGAAGAACTGGTCTCGCTGAAGAACTGCATCCGCGTTCTGGATGGCTTTGGCCGGTCGCTTGAAGTTGTGCTGCCCAAGCTGCGCGATGGCTACATTACTGCGGATGCGAGCATTGCACGCAATCTGGCGTTGGAAAATCCCGACGCCTATTTCCTCTCCGCCACTGGCGAATGCTTCCATAACGTGACGGTGACCGGCGGCAAGCAGCGCAAGGAAGGCCCGCTTTCACTCAAGCGCGAGCTGCGTGAAGTTGCCAGGCAGGCTGCCGAACTGGAAGCGGCCATCCAGAATGAACAAGCGCGAGTGCAAACCTTGGGCCGTGAGCTTGCGGAACTGGGCAAGCTGCTCAGCACTCTGGAAGAAGAGCGGCGCGAAGCGGAAAAACAGGCCCTTACTTCAGGGCACGCGCTCAAGCAGATGGAATCTGATCTGGCGCGCACCGAGCAGCGGTTGAATACTTATCGTCTTGAGATTGAGCGGACACGCTCCGCCCGCAACGAGAAAGAACTTGTGGTCGCGGAGAAGCGCGAACAGGCCGAGACGTTGGAGCAGAAGCGCCAGACGCTGGAAGACGAGATGAAGGTCGCGCAGCAGCGGATGGTGTCATTGAAGACCGCCCGCGATGAAGCGGCACAGACCGCATCTCAGGCCGCCGCTCATCTGGCTGTGGTGGAAGAGCGCCGCCGTACAGCCGCATCAGCGCTGGAGCGGATTGAAGCTCTGGCGACGGAAGCCAAACAGCGGGTTGCGTCGTTGCAAACTCAGATTCAGTCTGCGGCGGCTGAAAAAGTCCAGCGTGAAGCGGAGAACATGCAGATCGCGGACCGCATGGAAGCGCTGAGCGCGGAGAAAGCTGCGGCAGAAGCCACCGGCGTGCAGTTGCAGCATGAATCTGATCAGGTACGCGCCCGCATCGCAGAAATCGACCAGGAATTGAAAGCGGGCCGCCTTGAGTTGGACGCCGCGCGCGAGCGCAAGAGCGAGATCGGCACGCTGCTGGCCAAGTTGCAGTCTGATCTGGCGCACATGGCTGAATCCTGCCTGAACGAACTGGGTGTGAGCGCCGACGACCTGCGGGCCAATACCGAAATCCCGTTGGTCGAAGGCGAGCAGCTTGTCCTGGACGAAAACGCTTACCGCGAGATGCGCACGAAGCTCGACAATATGGGCCCGGTCAACATGATGGCGCTTGAAGAATTCAAGGAGACCGAAACGCGCCACCAGTTTCTGGAAACACAGCGCAAGGACCTGCACGAATCCATCGAGAACACCCAGGCTACGATCAAGGAGATCGACGAATTCTCACGCCAGAAGTTCCAGGAAGCGTTTGAGCGCATCAATGAGAATTTCCAGTTCACCTTCCGCAAGTTGTTTGGCGGTGGCCAGGCGTTTATGCGCCTCACGGACGAACTGAACACAGCAGAAAGCGGAATTGATGTAGTTGCTTCGCCTCCAGGCAAAAAGTTACAGAACGTGTTGCTGCTTTCCGGCGGAGAAAAGGCGCTCACGGCGTTGTCGCTGCTGGTCGGCATCTTTCAGTACCAGCCTAGCCCGTTCTGCATACTGGACGAAGTAGATGCGCCGCTGGACGAAGCCAACATCGGACGCTTTACCGAATTGATTAGGGAAATAGCCGTAC
>DASXIL010000784.1:0-7772 GCA_036497985.1 Candidatus Angelobacter sp.
TTCGCCAGTATGCGGGTTCTGCACGATGACCGTGCCCGCTTCAGCATGCGTCTCATCAACGGCGCGCGCCAGCTCCCGCTCTACGATGTACTGGATTTTTTCATCGATGGTGAGCACCACATTCTCGCCGGGATCAGGCTGCTTCTCCACACGGCCCAGCCAGCGCCGCTTGTTGTCCATGGTGATCAGCATCTTGCCTGGCTTGCCTGTCAGCTTGGATTGAAATTCGCGCTCCACTCCGCCCAGTCCGTCATCGTCCAGGCCCACGTAGCCGAGCACCTGCGCAGCGAGTTCACCTTTTGGATAAAAGCGTTTGGATTCCTTCTGGAAATAGATGCCTTTCAGGTTGAGTGCCCGGACACGGGCACTGGTGGAGTTATCAATCTTGCGGGCAATCCAGGCAAAGGCGTGCGACCCACGCATGCGGCCTTCAATCTCACTTGAATCGGCTTTCAGGACACGGGCCAGGGCCTGAGCTGTTGAATGGACATCAGGCACTTCTGACGGCACGGCAAAAACTGAATCCACGCTGACCGTCATCGCCAGCTCATTACCGCGACGGTCGTAAATATTGCCGCGCACCGGAGAAACTTCAATGCTGCGCTGCTGCTGCTTGGCCGCGCGCTGTGTGTAGTCGCCGTAATTGATGATCTGTAGCCAGACCAGCCGACCGCAAATTACAAGAAACCAGAATAGAAGGAAGCCGAGAAGGATGTAGAGCCGCTTGTTGCCGCTTTGATTGGACTGGGCCATTTTCCCCTGATACTCACAACCTGTTGGTGGTCTAACTAAATCTCGGCAGCCCAATTATCCGTCAGCGAGCCACCCGCAGCGAGCCCGGCTTGCGCGGCGAGCTGCCTGTCTCAGGTGCCGCACAATTTCAAGTCGGGCAGTGCACTCTAGCGGTTTGGAGCGTAGCGACATAGACAAAGGACAAAGCCGGCTTGCGCTGAGCCCGCCGCTCCAGGTGCATAAAATCTCAAGTTGGCGATTCTCATGAGCGGTTTGGAGCGTAGCGAAAAAATGGACGGCAACCCCGGCAGGTTTTCCGGAGTCGCCATCAAGCACCGGAATTCCGGAGCAAGGTCCACCAACCAAAACTTATGCTGCAGCCAGATTACTGTGCCGTAATCACAGCCACGGTCGTAGCCTGCGCCACGATGGGAGCGCCCATATCTTCCGGATTCAGGCGAATCACCTGTCCCGGCTGGGTTGATTCAAGTCCCATCTTGCGTGCCAAGGCATCGATTCTGCCTGGATCGCGCAATGAAGCGGCTTCCAGCGTGAGCGTTCGATTCACTTCCACCAGGCGATCGCGCTCGGCCTTCTGCGCTTCAATGCGATAGCCGGTTTCAATGGAGCTGAAATGCTGCCAGGCATAAAACATCATGACCATGAACAGCGCTGCCACGGCGGCTGAAAATATCCTGATCTCGCGCCGCCGTTGCGGATCGCTCACCTTAACCAGACGGGAATTGTCGATTGTTTTCTGAAAGTAAAATTCCGGCGTGATCCCGGCGACGCTCCGGCGCACCGTTGCGCGCGCGTCCACCGGCGTGATCATTCCTGTAATCTGCATTGCCGTCGCGGCCATTTACGCTACCTCAACCATTTCCTGGCGCCATTCAAAGCGGCGCAGCGGATATTGGCGCTCCAGCGCCGAAGCCTGCATCTTTTCCTGTTCGCGGGCGTGGTCTTCCGCACGCACCACACTGTTGATCAGCTCTTCAATCGTTGTTCCTTGAAACATCGCTTTGTCCTCTGTTTTTCTCGAGGGATCTTTTATTCCGGGGCGGCGCCGTTAAAGAGGAAGTAATTCGCCCAAGTACAAAAGGAAGGCAGCACCTCCCCGGAAACTTTTTGCTTCGCCTGCCTACCACGGCCAAGCGAAGCCAAACTTGAGGCGTCTTCGCGGCGTCTGAGCCGCGAGCCGAAATCCCGAGCGTCCTCTGCGAGGGATCTCTAACGCCTTTCCTTAAAGTCTTTCCGCGACCCGCATCTTTGCGCTGCGCGATCTTGGATTGCGATCGATCTCTTCTTGCGTCGCTGTGAGCGGCTTCTTTGTCAAAACTTCAAAGATGCCCGCTTTGGCGCCGTCCCGCAAAGCGTCTTTCACGATGCGGTCTTCCAGGGAGTGGAAGCTGATCACCACCAGCCTGCCTCCCTTCTTCAGGACGTCAGGCGCCGCGTCCATCAGCGCCTGCAAGTCCTCTAGTTCGCGGTTTACGAAGATTCGGATTGCCTGGAAAGTTGTGGTCGCTGGATGAATCCTTTGATGAGCCCCGGTATTCATTGACCGGAGCGCAGCCGATATTACTTGTGCCAGATGAGCGGTACTTCTTATCGGCCGCGCCCGGACAATGGCTCTGGCGATTCTCCGCGACCTCCTTTCCTCACCGAATTCGTAAATCACATTTGCGAGGTCTTCTTCGCGCATGCGATTTACCACTTGATCGGCGGTGCGCTCTCCCTGCGGGTCCATCCGCATGTCGAGCGGCCCTTCCGCCTGAAAACTAAATCCGCGCGCTGCGTCGCCGAACTGCAGTGAACTTACGCCCAGATCCGCCAGCAGCCCGTCAGCGGAAGCTAACGGGACATGCTGGGGGAGCTCGGCGTAAGAGCTGTGCAGCAGGGAGATCTTCGGACGGTTATCACCTCCGACCCCAGAAAGCCTCTGCTGCGCCAGTTCGATCGCGTGGGTATCTTTATCGAAGCCAATCAAATGACCCTGTGGGCCTAGGCGACTTGCGATTTCTAAACTGTGCCCGCCAAACCCCAGGGTCGCGTCGATATAGGTCCCGCCGCGCCGGATTGCTAAAAAGTCGATCGCTTCTTTTAAAAGAACTGAAACATGGCCAACTTCCCCACCGCCATGCGCCCCCTTGGGAGCTTCGTCTTGCCCAAACTCGTCCGCCACTAGATGCCCAGTTCGTCGAGAGTTTTCTCATCGTCCTGCGTGAACGGGTTCTCTTCTATGTCCTTCTTGTAAGCCTCGATGCTCTGCACTTCGAGGTACGTCAAATTGCCGACAACGGCCACTTCGCCCTTGATCTCCGCCGAGTCGCGCAGCAACGCCGGTATCAGCACCCGGCCCTGCCCATCTATTTCCACCAGCTGGCCGTAGTAGTTGGTGCGGTTCAAAAACTTTTTCTTGGTCGGATTGAAATTGGAGAGCTTCGCCAGCTTCTCCTCGATCCGCTGCCACTCCTCGAAGGGATACACTTGAGCAACCTTCCCATCGAGCGATGTGATGTAAAATTGCGTGCCGTACTTCTCGTCGATCAGGCGCTTGAATTCCGCGGGGACCTTTAAACGTCCCTTCTCGTCGACCCGAGTTGGATGGTTGCCGCGAAACATTGTTCTTTCTGACTGCTATCGCTACTAAGGAGGCAAAAACGGTAAGTTCTAGCTTTATTTCTGGTTCGGTCACGGTAATTTGGGGGGGTTTCAGCTTCATTTTCCCTTTGGCTACTTTTGACCACTTACCTCTTGAACCGATCTAGCTCTTACCACTTTCAACCACTTTAGACCACATCCTACGCCTAAACAGTTGTCTGTCAAGGGCTTTTTTCTAGGTCTGGTGTGGAAAACCGCTTTCGATGTTCTTGTGGCCGGGGCTTGTGGATTCCAAAAAGAAAAACACCAGCTATAGTGTTTACGAAAAAGGTTCAGCTGCTCTGGTGTGAGCACCGAGTTCTCTCCGTCGATGAAAAAATCTCGCAGTTCAACAAAGACTCCTAACGAAGTTCCTTTCTCTTCCGAGCAGATTCACGCCTTCCGCTTGCGCCGTCATCATCTTCTCGACCGGTCTGCGAAAGACCTGGTTACCATCTGCCGCGATGTGTGCGGCGTGCAGGCACAGATCATGTCCGCGGCGCAGCTTCAGCTCTGGGCGCGTAACCATGCCATCACTCCGGCAATGGTGAATGATGCCCTTTGGCAGAAGCGCTCTCTAGTGAAAACCTCGTTGATGCGGCAGACGCTACATCTTGTCCCCGGGGATGAATTTCCGCTCTATGTGGCCGCACAAAGAAGAACACGCGTTAGGGCTGTGCTGCGCGTCATGGCAACAATGAAAATCACGCCCGATGAAGCCGACGGGCTCAGCTCCCTGATTCTTGAACAGCTCCACGCGGGACCGGCAACGCACGCCGCCATCGCGGCCGCCGTGCGACCCAAAGTGAGCAAGCGCGTTCGCGCGTGGATGGACAGGATATGGAGCATCGTTCGTTTACCGATTGCTGAAGGCCAGATCTGCTATGGCCCCGGTGAAGGCAACCAGGCTACGTTCATCCGCACCGACCATTGGTTGACTAGTCAAAAGGGGTTGAAGGGACAAGAACCTGTCGATGAAACTCACGCGCAAAAAGAACTCTTCCGGAAATATCTGAGCGCTTATGGTCCGGCTAGCGTGAAGGACTACGCTCATTGGGCCGGCATATCCATGGTGGACGCGCGCGCCCTGCGGCCATTGCTGGATACTGAGATCGCCGAACACAATGGCTTGCTGCTTTTGCGCAAAGATATAAAAGCTCTGCAGGCGGCTTCCCCTGCACTGAACTCTGTCCATCTGCTTCCCTATTTCGATGTTTACCTGCTGGCCCATCGCTTTAAAGAGCATTTCCTGAAACCGCAGTTCTATAAGCGCGTTTACCGCAATCAGGGTTGGATCTCACCGGTGGTGCTGATCAACGGAGAGATCGCGGGCGTGTGGAGTTATAAGGTGTCGCGAAAAGTTCTCGAGATAGAGATTGAACTCTTCGCTCGCGTGGACTCGCGCACCCGCCAGCAGATCAAGGACCGCGCTGCGGAACTGGCCGATCTTTTTCAGTGTCCGCTCGCATTTTCAGTTAAGAATTAAGCGTACTAAGTAGGTTTCAACGCGCTTTGCTCCGGTTCGCCGGTCTGCAGGAATTAAGATGCCTTGGCTTGGATCTTTTTTCTCCCGGTTGCGTGCCATCCTCTGCTCTGTTCAGAGCTTCTACTTCAGTAAGAGCCGTACTTGCCGATCCGTCGGCAAAGCTGTACTCGCCACTTTCGTCGATTTGTACAAAATCAAATCCTCGGGAGTCCCAGTTTGAAGAGACTAGCTCTGTTGCTGATCGCTATTTTCGTGCCCGCGCTGCTGACCGCGCAGATCCCAAATTCGAACCACGTTGTTATAGTGCTGGAGGAAAACGAAAGTTATTCGGCTGTCATCGGCAGCTCGTCCATGCCGTACTTGAATAGCCTGGCATCACAGAATGCGCTGGCCACACAGTATTATGCCAATGTGCATCCTTCCATCGGCAATTACTTCATGTTGACCGCAGGACAATTGGTGACAAACAATGACTCGCTGAATACAACGGTTAACGTCGACAATATCGTGCGTCACCTGCTGACTGCCGGAAAAACCTGGAAGAGCTACGCGGAGAGCCTGCCTTCGGCGGGTTATATTGGCGGCGACCAATACCCTTACGTACGGCACCATAATCCGCTCTCGTATTTTTCTGATGTAGCCAACAGCAGCGTGCAGCGATTGAACCTGGTTCCCTTCACGCAGTTCAGCGCCGATGTCAACAACGATCAGCTTCCAAACTATTCCTTTGTGGTGCCGAACCAAAACCACAACGCGCATGATTGTCCAACGGCGCCCACCGGTTGCACCAACGCAGTCAAACTTGCTACCGCGGATGCGTGGCTCAAGAACAATATCGGCCCTCTGTTCAACAATCCGGGATTCCAGCAGGATGGCATTCTGATCCTTGTCTTTGATGAAGGCTTCAACACGGACACAGCACACGGCGGCGGGCATGTTGTCACGCTTGCTATGGGTCCCGGAGTCAGGAAGGGATTCAAGTCGACCACGTTCTATCAGCACCAGAACGTGCTGCGCACCACGCTCGATGCGCTCGGGGTGCATAGCTATCCCGGGATCGGCGGCAGCTCAGCCGATATGAGCGACTTGTTTGGCACTGCGCCTCCGCCTCACCCGCCTTCGGGCTGCACAGCCACGACTAACGGCGTTACGGTCTGCTCGCCTGCCGCAGGAAGCACCGTGGCATCGCCCGTTCATTTTGTGGCCGCGGCAAAATCCACGCATCCGATTACGGCGATGCGAATTTACGTGGATAATATTGCCAAGTTCACCGTTAACGCCAGTTCGCTGGATACGTCTTTAGCCCTCGCGACTGGAACCCACACGGTGGTTGTGCAAGCGTGGGATTCAACCGGCGCTGTGTTCAAGACGCCGTCGACCATCCACGTGCAGTAACAAACCTCTCGAACAGGAAAAGGTCCCATCCCGTTCAGGGTTGGGACCTTTTAATTCAATTCTTAGATTTGCCGCCGCTGATCTCTCTCTGCACTTCAGCTTGTCAAACAGGGATTAAGTAACTGCCGGTGATCCGCATCACTGTTAATGCGTGTCGATCTCCTTAAGCTGGAGACTGCAAGGAGATCTGACCATGAAATTCCCCCAAGTCTTTGCCAGCACTCAGGGACCTCAGCCTCTGTTATCAACCGCCATACTTGTCTTTCTGTTGGCTGCCTGCTGGGCGTTCCAGCCGATGGCCTCCGCGCAGGTAAATCCGCCCGACTACACCATGGTGGTTCTGCCCGATCCGCAAAATGAAACGCAGTTCTTTCCGCAGGTGCTTAACAGCCAGGCACAATGGATCGTGAATAATCGTCAGGCGCTGAACATCCAGATGGTGATGACCGAAGGCGATAACGTGAATGACGGCGCTTCCACGGCACAGTTGCAGACACTTGATGCCGCTTTTCGGCTGCTGGATAACACCGGGATACCATACCTGCTTGGCGTCGGCAACCATGACTACAACGGGTTCAACCCTAAAGCCAGCCGCAATCTTTCCGGCTTCAACCAGTGGTTTGGTTCCCGGCGCTACGCCGGCAAAGCATTCTTTGCTGGAAATTTTCCTGCAGGCAGCAATGCCAACTCATATGCCGTGGTCACCATCAACGGCCAGAAGGTCCTGTTCATGACCCTGGAATATCGCGCAACCAGTGCGTCGCTGGACTGGGCTGAGTCGGTCCTCTCAGCCAATGCCGACAAAGAGGCCATCGTAGTGGCCCATTCCTTCGTCCTGAAGAACGGCTATCGCGAAGACCAGTGTGACGATCAGGACATGCCCGCAGGCAACGCCACCGGGCAGGAGACGTGGACACGGCTTCGCAAGCACAGCAACGTCATTATGGTATTGAGCGGGCACTTCACCGGCGGCTCCGGCGCACGCCGTTCTGATCTGGGAGATAACAAGAACCTGGTGAACCAACTCTTTGCCGACTACCAGGACTTTGCCAACGGCGGCAACGGCTGGCTTCGCATCCTTACATTTCATCCCACAAGCAATAGCATTTCTGTCCAAACTTATTCGCCATTTCTCAACCGGAACATGACAGACGCCAGCAACCAGTTCACCATCATCCACCACAATAATTTTCCCAATAGCGGGACTGGAAGAATCAGTGGCAAGGTCCGCCGACAGTCAACCTGCGGAACGATCGCGGGTATCAAGGTCACTGCTGGAGGCGTCTCCACAACCACAGCCGCGGATGGGACATACAGCCTCTCTGTGCCACCCGCAAGTTATTCGGTTTCAGCGTCCGGCGCCGGCTTTAACACCAGCACCAAGAGCGAAACAGTGAGTGACAGCCTGGACACGCAGATGAATTTCTATCTCAGCACTGGCAGTCCAACGCCTACGCCAACTCCCACTCCCTCCCCTACGCCTCCGCCTTCCGGCTGTACAGCAAACGTGATCGGC
>DASXIL010000785.1:0-2816 GCA_036497985.1 Candidatus Angelobacter sp.
TGTTTTCTACCAAGGACTGGGACGCAGCTTGTGGTTTGTTCATGGCTGTGATCCTCATCAGATAGCGAAGAGCATCTCCAGTTTCCCCGCGCTCTATCAAGGCGATGCATGGAGCGGTATCGGTTTGGCCTGCGCCTATGCCGGCGGCACGGCACCGCCCGATCTGCAAGAGTTGGTGTCACTTGCGGGCCGTTTTGATTCCGCTCTTGCGCAGGGCGCTGCCTTTGCTGCTAAAGCCAGGCAATTAGCCGGCAATGAAGCGTCACACACGAAACAAGTGTGCGCTGTTTTGGCCGGTGTAAACGCAGATCAGGCTGCAGCGCTATGCGACAGCGCGTTGGCCCAGGTCAACAGAAACTCTTCCTCTCCATATCAGCAATGGCGGGAGCTGGTGCAGAACTACTTTTTATCTACGCGAAATCCACTGCGAGGAAATTCACATGAAATTGGATCTTTCCAATCGTTGGTTTCGGCTCAGCCTGACTAAAATTGCGGCCGCCCTGATCGTGGTGGTCCTTTTTATTCAGGCACGCGAACCGGAAATCTCCGCAAGCGAGCGCAGCACGCTGGCATCGCGGTTTCATTTTGTCCGCTACACGCTGCCCAATGACGCAGCCGTACCATCTAAAACAGTTCGTGCGGTACATCCCAGCCTTAAACGCATCTCCGCATGGATTTCGTCCGTGGGAGCAGCGGTGGCGGCAGGCGATCTCGATGGAGACGGTCTGGCCAATGACATTTGTCTGGTGGACCCACGTACAGATCAAGTGCGTATTGAACCTGCGCCCACAACAGGTGATCGCTACGCGCCCTTCGATCTGAGACCAGCGCGCTATGATGCTTCCAAGATGGCGCCGATGGGCTGCCTGATTGGTGACGTCAACGAAGATGGCCTACTTGACATTGTGGTCTATTACTGGGGACGCACTCCGGTGGCTTTTCTTCGCGCATCAGGAACTCCCGGACACAAGAGCCGTCTTACTGCGGAAGACTTCCAGGCCGTTGAACTGGTCCCCGGAGAAGAGCGTTGGTATTCGAATGCCGGTCTCTTCGCAGATGTTGATGGCGACGGTCATCCTGACCTCATCATCGGAAATTATTTTCAGGACGGTGGCCATATTCTAGATGCGACGGCCTCTGGCGTTGAAGTTATGCACAACACCAAGTCGCGCTCCTTCAATGGCGGCAGCAAGCATGTCTTGTTGTGGAAGGAAGGTCGTGGTGGCAATCATCCTTTCGCTCGATTTGAAGAAGTAAAGAATGTCTTCCCTCCAGAGGTGGAGCACGGCTGGACGCTGGGAGCTGGCGCCGCTGATTTGGATGGCGACCTGCTGCCGGAGCTTTATTTCGCTCATGACTTCGGTCCTGACCGTTTATTGCACAATGTGTCCACACCGGGCCATGTCGCGTTCACATTGCTTGAAGGACATCGCGGGTTCACGACGCCTGCGTCGAGCGTCCTGGGACATGATTCATTCAAAGGTATGGGCGTGGATTTTGCCGATCTGAATGGTGACGGCATCCCGGACATCTTTGTCAGCAACATTGCTGATGACTACGCGCTACAGGAAAGTCATTTCCTCTGGCTCAGCACGGGTGATCGTGACGCAATCACGCATGGCAAAGCGCCCTATGAACAAGCTAGTGAGCGCCTTGGCGTTTCCCGTAGCGGTTGGGGATGGGATGCGCGTATGGCGGACTTTGATAACAGCGGCGTTCTTCAGATCGTGCAAGCCGTAGGTTTTATCAAAGGAAAAATCGATCGCTGGCCGGAACTCCAATCCCTGGGCACTTCCAATGACAGCTTGATCAGCGACCCTCGCCTTTGGCCTTCATTCCGTCCGGGAGACGATGTGAGCGGCCACAACGAAACAGTCTTTTTCGTCGAAGGCCCGGACCATCGTTTTCACAACATCGCTGCTGAAGCAGGCATTGCCAGTCCCATGCTCGGGAGAGGAATTGCTCTCGCGGACGTGGACGGTGACGGCCGGCTTGATTTCATCATCGCGGGGCAGTGGGGTGACTCGTACCTATTCAAGAATGAAAGCCCGGCAGCAGGCGGTTTTCTCGCACTCCATCTGCTGTTGCCCGTAAATGGCGGGCCAGCTACTTTCCAGGAACGCGTTGGCCATCCGGGCCCTGATCTTTACGGACGTCCCGCGATTGGCGCCACCGCGACTGTGCACTTGCCTGATGGACGCTCTCTCTCCGCACAGGTTGATGGCGGCAGCGGACATTCAGGAAAACGCAGCACAGATCTGCATTTTGGTTTGGGCGATACCCGACCGGACGCAACGCTGCAAGTTGATTTGGCCTGGCGTGATAATGCGGGCCGTGTGGTGAGAAAGACAATACCAATTCATCCAGGCTGGCACACGATTGTGCTGGGCCAGTAAGAAAGGCGGAGAAAACAAATGACTCATGCAACGCTCAACTTCTATCCGCGCAAAGATCCCAGAATGCGTTTCTTCGCGCTTTGGTATTTCACAATTTTGCTGATCGCCTGGACCATTCTTGGCGATACGGTGCTTGGTTTTGAACAATCCTATGCTCAGCCGATTGTCGGTGTGCTTACAGCCTGCATAGTTGCTTTTTTCCTGGAATGGCTGGATGCCCGCATGAATCAGCGGACGCCGAGGTTCGCCGGGAGCACTGCGAATGTGGTGAATTTTCTTCCGCCGTGCATCATCCCTGGACTGGCCTGCGCCATGTTGATTTATGCAAACTCGCGGCTCACGCCAATTGTGTTTGCGGTCGCACTGTCTTTGGCGTCGAAGGTGCTTTTCCGCGCGCCTATCGGCAATGGACAGACGCAG
>DASXIL010000786.1:0-2765 GCA_036497985.1 Candidatus Angelobacter sp.
GACGTAAACTCCACCGATCCATGGTGCAGTTGCACCACGCGATAGGCCATGGCCAGGCCTATCCCGCTTCCGCCCGTCTTTGTAGTGAAGTATAGATTAAAAACCTTGTCGCGGATATTCTCTGGAATGCCCGCTCCCTGGTCGCGAACGCTGATCAGAGCGTTATCGGCGTCACGCTTCACCGTCAGGCGCAGAGTGCCGCCTTCCGGCATGGCCTGCACGCCATTGAGCACGATGTTCAACAGCGCCTGCTTCACCAGATCGCCGTCAATGCGTACGGGCAGCGCGTCCGGAGCGGCCTCGCGTTCTATCAGGACGTTATGCTTTTCTGCCGCCGGCGAAGCTAGGATTACAACGTCTTCAACCAGCTTGCGCATATCAATGTCATTGAGCCGCAACTCCACTGGACGCGTAAAGTCCACCAGCGTTTGCACCACACGGTCCAGCCGCTGGATTTCACTGCTAATAACGTCCACGTGGCGGCGCGTGTCCGGATCGATTTCCTTCATCTTCTGCCGCAGCACTTCCAGGTGCACCACAATGGCGTTGATGGGATTTTTTACTTCATGCGCCACGCCCGAAGTAAGCCTGCCAATCGCCGAAAGCCGTCGTGAAAGCTCAATCTCATTCTCAATGCTATGGACTGATTCGGCATCGCGCAGCGTGAGCAGCGCGCCAATGCGTTCGCCGTGCTCCTCAATGAAGTCGAGCGAAATCTGTATGTGCCGTCCCTGGGCGTCTTCTATGTCTTCCTGGCCTACGGCCTCGCGAGAGGCAAACGCGTCCAGAATTTTCCTGCCCAGAATCGATTCGCGCGAGAAAATCTCTTCCGGCTGTCGTCCCAGCATCTCTCCGCGGGCCTTGCCGATAAATCGCTCTGCCGAGGCGCTTACCAGCACCGCGTTGGAATCGCTGGTAAACAGCATCACGCCGTCCTGAAGGTTGGCCATCATCTGGTCCAGGTTTTCCTTCAGGGCAGAGAATACTTCTTTCACGTCGCGCATCTGCCGGCCCAGTCGTTCGATCTTGGTGGAGACCGTGCCGTATTCGTCGGAGCGTTTTTGCGGCGTTGCCACCAGATCGGCCTTTCCTGAGCTGATCAGATCCAGCCGGCGGCTGATGGCGGCCAGCGGTCGTAGCGCGAGGTTCGAAAGTCCCGCGGAAAGAATAAGACTCAACAGAATGGCCGATCCCGAGAGAACCAGCGCCTTGTTGATTTCCGGCTTTAAATTATTTTTCAGCAGCGTCGTGTTGACTCCTACGCGCACTTCTCCAAAGGGTTGGCCGGTAGTGTAGTTGGTCAACGGCAAACGGGAGTCATAAGTTTCTGCCGGACCATAAATCAGCTTCAACTGCCGGCGGATACCGCCATTGAGAAGGCTGGCGAAATCCTCCCGCGGTGGCACGATCGTATTTTGCAAGGCTGGATTCGTGTGCAGCAGCGCCAGTCCCTTGGAGTCCACGATGCTCGCATCAAGAATGTTGGGCGAATCACCAGTCACCGAATCCAGAAGCGAGGCGATCACCGGATCGGACTGCAGCAAATCTTGCATTGCCGCTTCAACCTTCTCAGGATCGTTGAGGTCGATCTTGGTGCTGCTTAGATCAACGCCTAGTGCGGGTTTTGACACCGCAAAAATGTGGAACTTGATGACGTCGGCAATTGAGGAGATTTCCTGAACACGCTGATGGACCACTTCCGATATGTAAAGCGTCGCAAGGGTGGCCACTATCGCCACCACCATGGCGGTGATGGCGAAAACCAGCTTGGTTTTCAGGCTCAAGGCAGGCATCATTCACTTCTTAAGGCAAACTTGCTACGCTTCTTTTTGCCATCTTCAGCTATCGCCACGGCAAATGCAAAGGGTCTTTTAGTTAATGCCCTCGCTGGCCGCCGCGGAAGCGCTTCCATATTCCTTCAGTTTATTGTGCAGGGTTTTCAGGCTGATTCCCAGAACTTCCGCGGCGCGGGTCTTGTTGTTATTGTTCGCCGCCAACGTTTTCAGGATCAACATTTTTTCGGCCTCGCCCACCGTGGTCCCCACTTCCAGCCGAATACCTTCACCCTCGCTGGCCGGGATTCGCACGCCAATATTGCCAAAGTTTGGGGGCAGATGGCGCTGGTCCAGCAAAGTTCCGTCACAAACGATCACGCCGCGTTCCATGCTATTGCGCAGCTCACGCACATTGCCCGGCCAGTTATGGTGCTGGAACATTTGCAGAACATGGTCAGCCACGCCTGCCACTTTGCGGCCATGCTTGGCATTCATGTCCGTAAGCAGAGCGTCCACCAGTTGCGGGATATCTTCTTTGTGGTCGCGCAACGGCGGCATGTGGATATTGAAAACGTTCAGCCGATAATAAAGATCGCCGCGCAGTTCGCCTTTGGCGACAGCCTCTTCAGGCACTTTGTTCGTGGCCGCCAGTACCCGCACGTCGACAGGCGTCTCTACTTTGCTGCCCAGGCGGCGAAGCTTGCGGTCTTCCAGCACGCGCAGCAGCTTGGCTTGCGTGGCCGCAGGCATCTCTCCGATTTCATCCAGCAGCAGCGTACCTTCTTCAGCCAGTTCAAAACATCCGGCGCGGCGCTCCATGGCTCCGGTAAACGCGCCTTTTTCATGGCCAAAGATTTCGCTTTCAATCAGCGTTTCAGGAATGGCCGAGCAATTGATTGCCACAAACGGCTTGTTCTTGCGCGGGCTCATGTCGTGAATCGTTTGCGCCACCATCTCTTTGCCGGTGCCGCTCTCCCCGGTGATAAGGAC
>DASXIL010000787.1:0-5265 GCA_036497985.1 Candidatus Angelobacter sp.
CCCATCTTTATCTTTATTCCTTTGACAAAGCCAATCATCTGGCCGCGGACGCAAAACTAGTGAACCAGATCACCAAGGGCGACTTTGAGGTGTTTGACGTTGAGGGCGCGCTAGAAACTACGGGAACGCTGTTCGTGACTACCAACGCCGGGGATGACCGCCAGCGGCATCTATGCAGCGTAAAGCTCGATGGCGCCGATTTCCAGTGCCTGACCAAAGGCGGTACGCACGAGGCCAAGGTAGCTCCAAACGGACAATATTTTGTCGATCACTTTTCATCGCTGATGACGCCTCCGCAACTCTCGTTCTGCCATGTTGGCGGTAGCTGTGACGTGTTCTGGCGGTCGAAAAGTGTTGATTCGCTCAATTTGATCGCGCCGCAATTTGTCGATTTCAAAGCCGACGACGGAACGGTGCTTCGCGGCATTATTTATCTGCCGCCGGACAGTGCGGGCAAAAAAGTTCCTTTGCTCAACAATCCTTATGGCGGCCCGCACGGGCAGAGCGTCCGCGATCTATGGGGCGGTGCGAACTTTCTCTTTAACCAAATCCTGATGCGCGATGGCATTGCCGTTCTCGTGGTGGATAACCGGGGCATGGGTGCGCGAGGCAAGAAGTTTGCCGCAGCGTTGATGCACAACTTTGGCGAGATTGAATTGAAGGACCAACTTGCTGCAATCGATCAGGCGCTGCAAAAATTTCCGCAGCTGGATGGTTCGCGCATGGGCTGGTGGGGCTGGAGTTATGGCGGCTACATGACGCTTGAGGCCATGACGCACTCTGACCGCTTCAAGGCCGGTGTTGCCGTAGCGCCGGTAACAGACTGGAGAGATTACGATTCCATATATACGGAGCGTTACGCGGGTCTGGTGCCGCAATACGAAGAAGGATACAAAAAGGGTTCGCCCATTACGTATGCCGCCAACCTGAAAGGCCATCTGCTTGAGGTCCACGGCACCAGTGACGACAATGTGCACATGCAGAACACCATGCAGATGATCAATGCCTTTATCAATGCGGACAAGCAATTTGATCTGCAGCTTTATCCGCGGAAAACGCATAGCATCTCCGGGCCGGGGACGCGCGTCCATCTGTTTACCCACATACGGTCGTATTTCCACCGCGAGCTTTTGGGCACGGAGTAACTGGCATTGAAGAACCAGACCATCACGCTGGGCGATTTCGAGCTCACCGCGCTTTCAGATGGGACGTATGTGAGCGATGGCGGCGCTTTTTTTGGCATCGTCCCAAAAGTGATGTGGCAGCGCAAGGTACCGGCTGACGATCTCAACCGTATCCGGGTAAGCTGCAATTCCGTGCTGGTACGAACCGGCAAACAGACAGTGCTGATTGAAACCGGTATTGGAAACAAGCTCGCCGAAAGGACCAAGAGTTTCTTTCTTCCTGAGCAAAAACTCATGGACAGCCTGCGCGAAGCGGGTACAAAGCCTGAAGAGATCGACGTGGTCATCAATTCACATCTGCATTTTGACCATTGCGGCTGGAATACCGTGTATAAAGACGGCGCGGCGGTGGCTACGTTTCCCAATGCCAGATACTTTGCACCCAAGGGCGAGTGGGAACATGGCGTGCTGCAAACCGAGCGCGACCGCATCAGCTACATCAGTGACAATTATGATCCTCTCATCCGCAGCGGACAGATGACATTGCTCAGCGGCAACCAGGAACAAGAAATTGTTCCCGGCATTTCCGTAGAGGTCTGGCCCGGGCACACTCGGAACATGTGGGCAGTGTTTGTCCGCAGCGGAGGCAAGACAGCCTGCTATATCTCTGATCTTATCCCTACTACCTGGCATCTGGAGCCCACCTGGTCTATGGCCTATGATCTGTTTCCCATGGAAGTGCTGGATAACCGTAAGCGTTATTATGCCCGCGCCATCCCAGAAAAGTGGCTCACCATGTTCACGCACGATCCCAATGTGCCGTGGGCCTATCTGGAAAAAGTGGAAGGTAAGATGACCTTCAAAGCAGCATAGTGCAGGCTGCGCCCATCGTCTCACTCAACAACTGTGGAGTACGTCGTCCCTGCCGTGTAAGATAGCCTGACCATGCGCGGGAAGGCTCTGATATACCAAGTCCTGATCCTTATCTTATGCGGGGCCTCTCCGGCGCAGCGAGTCCAATTCACGCCAACAGAAAAAGCCGCGGTTCTGGAACGCATGAAGACCATTCCAGAAACCAACGCAGCCCGCGCATTAAAGCTGAAAGAGCTGTTCAGCGATGCGGGCTGCAATGGAAATTCACTGATGGAGCAGAAGGTCGAGGGCGTTGATAGTCCCAACATTATCTGCCGGCTGGGCACCGACGAAAGCGATATGGTAATTGTGGGCGCGCACTACGACCGCAATTCTTCAGCGCAACGACCACTCGACAACTGGAGCGGAGCTGCAATTTTGCCGGCGCTTTACCAGAGCCTGAAGAGCAGAAAGCGCAGCCACAGTTTTGTTTTTGTGGCATTTGCCGATAGCGGCGCCAATCCTGTGGGTGCTGAGTTTTATGTAAACCACCTTGCTCGCGCGCGGCTGAATCGCGCCGAGGCCATGGTCAATGTGGATGCTCTTGGCCTTTCCCCAACAAAAGTCTGGAGCGCTCATTCCGATAAAGACCTGGTGCATTCCCTGATCGTGATGGTGTATGCATTGAAACTCTCGGCCAGCCAGATCGATATCGCGGCGGCAGGAGCCACGGATTCGGACCCATTTGCGGCACGGCACATCCCGCAGATCACGATCCATTCGCTTACACAGCAGAACGTCAGCACGGGCGCGACGACGCAATTCCTCCCCAACAAATATTACGATACGTATCGCCTGTTGTGCGGTTATCTGGCTTATCTGGACCAGAGCCTGAAACCAAGGCAGCACTCTGAATGAATGCCCTGGCGCGGTTCTTCAAGCTTGATCAGCACGGTACAACCCTTTCGCGTGAGGTCATTGCCGGCCTGACCACATTTACCACCATGTCATACATCGTGGTGGTGAATCCGGCCATCCTGAGCAATGCCGGTATTCCGGCAGGGCCAAGCTTTGTGGCTACCGTGCTGGCGGCGGTGTTTGGCTGCGCACTAATGGGCCTATATGCCAATCGTCCATTTGCCATTGCGCCGTATATGGGCGAGAACGCATTCATTGCGTTCACCGTATGCGGGCAACTGGGCTATAAATGGCAGACGGCGCTGGCGGCAATCTTTGTTGCCGGCGTACTCTTTGTACTGCTTACCGTGTTCCGGCTTCGGCAATGGCTGGTGGAAGCTGTACCATTGTCTCTGCGTTATAGTTTTGCCGTGGGAATCGGCCTGTTCCTGACCTTCATTGGCCTGAACCAGACTGGGATTGTTACGCTTGGAGTCGCCGGAGCGCCTGTCCGCGCCGGACATCTCACCAGCGCTCCGGTGTTGGTTGCGATCAGCGGCTTGCTATTGCTTGCAATTTTGGTAATCCGCAAAGTGCGCGGCGCGATTCTGCTGGGCATTGTCGCAACGGCCGTGATTGCCTTTGCAACCAGAATCGTCGCTCCGCCGGCGCATCTGGTCAGCCTGCCTCCGGGGCTTGGGCCGATACTGTGGCAACTTGATTTTCGCGGCGCGTTTAGCTGGAGCGCCGTTCCAATCGTCCTTACCATCTTCATCATGGCGTTTGTGGATACCATGGGAACGCTGATTGGGCTTTCCGCGCGCGCCGGCTTTCTGGATAAAGACGGCAACCTGCCGCAGATCGAGCGTCCTATGCTGGTGGACGCGCTCTCTACCTGCCTGGCCCCCGCCGTGGGCACCACCACCGCAGGCGCTTACGTTGAATCAGCCACGGGAATAGAGGCGGGAGGGCGCACAGGGTTAACTGCGGTGGTAGTTGCGGGCTGCTTTGCCTTGACGTTGTTCTTTGCGCCGCTCGTAACGTCGATTCCTGCGCAGGCTTACGGCCCTGCATTGATCATCGTCGGGCTATTCATGCTGGAGCCAATCGCACGCATTGATTTCAGCGACTACACTGAATCGATTCCCGCGTTCGCCGTGGTTGCGTTGATGTGTTTTACGTTTAATATTGCCGTCGGCATCAGCGCCGGCTTTGTTCTTTATCCTCTTTGCAAGCTCGTGGCAGGAAAAAGACGGGAAATAAAGCCCGGGCTTTATGTGCTTACATTTCTTTGTCTCTTATTTTTTGTCTTCTATCCTTACGGGTAAATGATCTGAAAATGATGGCGGCCAACGATGAAGAGCCGCGCTTTGATTAAGGGAGCAGGATGGACCGAAACGAACTCATCCATAAAACAATTCAACTGGCGCTTGAAAATGTCACACAAGGTGAAGGCGGCCCCTTTGCCGCGATGGTCGTCAAGGATGGCCAGATCATCTCCACCGGCGTGAATCAGGTTACGGCAAATCTTGATCCCACGGCCCATGCTGAAGTTGTGGCCATACGCGCCGCCTGCCGCGTGTTGAACCATTTCGAGCTTACCGGATGCGAGATTTACTGCAGTTGCGAACCGTGTCCCATGTGCTTGGGAGCTATTTATTGGTCGCGGCCCGCGCATGTGTACTTTGCCGCCACCGCCGCAGCGGCCGCAGATGCAGGGTTCGACGATTCATTCATCAAGAAACAAGTCTGCCTGCCTTTCCCGCAGCAGGAATTACCAATCGAGCAGCTTATCGACGGCAAGGCCTTGGCGCCCTTTGAGGCATGGAAGTCCAAGGCAGACAAGATTGTTTATTGAGTTGTGCCATGCACGCTCGGGAAAGGTCTTACCTTCCGCCGGCTTTACCGGCGGCCGCGAGTGAAGGCCGCGAAGCGGCAAAAATCGCAAAAATGCGAGGAAATAGAGGATTAATTTGGATACTTATAGTTTATAGGTTTCTTTAGTACAAGCCGCATGGGTTTCACAGGCTAAAACCTCAAGCCTCTTACCATCCCCTTAACAATTTAAGCTCCAGAACTATCTGTTTTTTCATTGACGAGCAGGAACTCTGCTTCGTAAACTTCATAGCCTGCCCTTGAATTGTGACTAGCTCGCAGCGAAGTTATAAGGAGTGTTTGTGCTTAAGCCCTTGCTCCCAACACCAGGTTCTGGTCGTTCTCTGGCCGCAACGTTTGGTTCGCGGACCCTCACGCTTGTTTGCGGCGTCATCGTTGTGCTCTCGGGATTTCTGAGCAGCGCTTCAGCTCAGGACAATCCGGCTGATGCGCAGCCGAGCGCTTCTGTCGCAACCGGGCAGACTCAATCCGGCGACCCATCGCAGACGCAGGCAGC
>DASXIL010000788.1:0-4132 GCA_036497985.1 Candidatus Angelobacter sp.
TGGTGGGCGGCTGTGTTGCGCTCCTGGGAGGCTTCATCTGGGCGGAACTGGCGGACCGCATGCCCACTGCCGGCGGCCAATATGCATATTTGCGTGACGCCTATCATCCTCTGGTCTCATTTCTATATGGCTGGGTGTTGCTGCTGGTGATCCAGACCGGCGGAATGGCCGCCGTGACAGTCACCTTCTCGCGCTACTTTCTGGAACTCACCGGATGGCACGCCGGCGAATGGCAGATCGCTTTGGTCGCCCTGACCGTGCTCACCGTAATCAACTGCATGGGTGTGCGGGCAGGTGGAACAGTCAAAAGCGGCCTGATGGTTTTGAAGATTGCAGCCATCGCCTTGCTCGTATTTGCTGGAGCTTTTCTGGTTCACGGCCACGTTCATTGGAAACCCGCTCTGGACCAGCCGGTTTCTGGCGGGTTGTTCTCGTCCTTTGGAGCGGCGATGGTCCCTGTCGTTTTCGCATTCGGTGGATGGCACACCTCAACATTTGCCTCGGCGGAAATGAAAGATCCGCGCCGCGATCTGCCGCGCGCCTTGATTATGGGCGTGATTGCGGTGGCGCTTCTTTACCTCTCAGTCAATTACGTCTGCGTGCGCGCACTTGGAGTATTTACTCTGGCAAATACGCCCGCGCCCGCCTCTGCCGTGATGCGAATGGCCCTGGGACAACGCGGCGCAACCATTATTGCGCTGGGCATTGCCGTCTCAACTCTGGGCTATCTCAGCCAAAGCGTACTCACTGCGCCGCGCGTCTACTTTGCCATGGCAAATGACCGGCTCTTTTTTCGACAACTGGCCTGGGTGCATCCGAGCACACAAGCTCCAGTTTTCGCCATCGCCATTCAAAGCGTCTGGACAATGGTGATCCTGCTGACCGGCGGTTATGACAAGATCCTGAATTACGTCACCTCAATGGACGTGCTTTTCTGGGCGCTTACCGCCGCCTCGCTCTTCATTCTTCGCCAACGAAATCCGGCGCGATCAGCTTTTTCCATGCCCGGCCATCCCTTTACCACTGCGTTGTTCTGCTTGATCTGCCTGGCGGTGGTTGGCAATACTCTTTACACGTATCCTGAAAATACATTGATCGGCTTTGCAATTCTGGTCGCCGGCGTTCCCATGTATTACATTTGGAGACGGACCTTACGCGCATGACACATTCCAGAAGCACAGCCTATTCGCCTTACATGGAGTGGGCCAAACTGCATTCCGCTCCGAAATTTAATCTTGCTACCAGCGGTGTGGCCAACTTCCCCTTGTCCAAACTTGGCGTAACAATTGACCAGTTGGAAATCAACGGCCCATCCATCTATGGATACGAGCCTCTTCTGCAAGCGATCGCCCGGCGATATCGAGTGCCGAAGGATTGCGTCGTAAGCGCGATTGGAACGTCGTTGGCGAATTACCTTGCGCTGGCCGCAACAACAGAACCCGGCGATGAAATTCTGGTTGAGCAGCCGACCTACGAATTAATTCTCAGCACCGCGAAATATCTGGGCCTTGAGATCAAGCGTTTCCAGCGCCGCGCGGAAAATAATTTTGCCATCGACCCGGCTGACGTTGAATGCAATATCACTCCGCGCACCCGGCTGGTTGTTATCTGCAACCTTCACAACCCAACTGGCGCTCTTGTTCCAGATTCCACACTGCGCGAACTCGGCAAGCTGGCAGCTAAAGTTAATGCGCGCGTTCTGGTGGACGAAGTCTACCGCGAGATGTTGTTTGAGTCCGCTCCGGCCAGCTCGTTTCATATCGATCCAGAACGCTTTATCGTTACCAACAGCCTTACCAAAGCTTATGGGCTGAGCGGCCTGCGCTGCGGATGGGTGCTCGCTTCGCCTGAACTTTCCCGACGCATGTTCCGCATCAATGATCTTCACGGCGCCACATTTGCCCATCCCGCCGAACTGCTAAGCGTGATCGCCCTGGAAAAACTTCCTCAGATCGCCACCGATATGAAATTCATGCTGGATACAAACCGCCGGCTGTTGCATGACTTCCTGCTCAAGCGCGACGATCTGGATTACTTCTGGCCGGAATACGGGACCATCGTTTTCCCTCGCCTCAAAAACGGAAATGTTGATTCCTTTTGCCAGCTACTGCACAACGATTTCGAAACCAGCGTGGTTCCCGGCAGCTACTTTGAGGACCCGGGCCGGTTCAGAATGGGCGTTGGCATACCGACTGAGTCTGTGCAAGCAGCCTTGCCACAGTTGGAACGCGGCCTGAACAGTTATCGCGCATCGTTGCAAGTCAGCGCTTAGGCCAAGCCTGCGCTCAGCCTTTGTCGATGCCCCATTTACCTGCTCCGCGGCACGCGATGAACAACGCAACAAAACAATAAATCACTGCCAACTCGCCCCCATTTTTAATAGGGAAAAAGCCTCTAGGTTGATGGACCATAAAATATGCGACTGTCATTTCTCCGCTGGCCACGAAAGCAGCCAGGTGCGTTAGCAATCCGATCAGGATGAGTACTCCTCCAACCAATTCAATCCCTGCGCCAGTCCACTGCAATACGTTGTCTGGCCGATGGCCGCCGAGCACGCCAAAACATTTTTGTGCGCCGTGGCAGGCAAAGAGGAATCCAAATACGATTCGCAGCGCCGCGTATGCAGTGGGTTCAAATTTCTTGAGAGCGTTCATCTGATTCCTTATTGTGATCTGAATTTCAGGGCCCGATTATAGCAACGCGCATCGTCAGGACGATTACGCGGCGAGCTATACCACAAAATATTTTGCCTGCGGATGATGCACAATAATCGCTGAAGTCGATTGCTCCGGCTCCATGTGGAACCCGCTGGTCAGCCGCACGCCAATGTTCTCTTCCGGTTTCAGCAACGCAAACAACTTGGTCTGGTCTTCCAGGTTTGGGCACGCAGGATATCCAAATGAATAGCGTGATCCGCGATATTTCTGGTGGAACAAATCCCCAACTCGCGTCGCATCTTCTCCAGCGATTCCCAATTCTTCTCTGAACTGCTTGTGGAACAGCTCAGCCAGCGCCTCCGCCGTTTCGACGCTCAGGCCGTGCAGGTAGAGATATTTCGTAAACTCGCCGGCGTCGAAGAGCTTTTTAGTTTCCTCTGAAGCGCGGCTGCCAATGGTGACCACAGAAAGACCGATCACGTCCAACTTCCCCGACTCTTTGGGCTCAAAAAAATCGGCAATAGAAAGCTTCCGCCCTTCGCGCTGGCGCGGGAAAGTAAACTTCGCAATCACGTTGCGCGTTTCTGGCGCATCAAAAAGCACCACATCGTTGCCGTCTGCAACGCAGGCAAAGTAGCCGTATACAACCTTTGGCTCGAACCAGTCTTTCGCAGCCACTTCTTTCTGCAGCTCTGAAAGCACCGGAACGTACTTTTCTTCCACGATCCGCAGATAATCTGCCTGTGACGCCGTCTTCAACTGCCACTGGTTCTTGAACAGCGCTGTGTGGTTGATGTATTGAAAGACTTCGTTTAGGTCAAAATCCTTGCGCACGCGCACACCATAAAACGGAGGCGCGGGAATGTTCGCTGCAGGCTGCACTACCGGCGAGCGCTCCGTGCTGCTGGAACTTTCTGCCCCGGCGATCATCGTGGTCTTGGCAAATTTCTTCACCGTTCTGCCTTCCTGCAGACGCGCCTCGCGTGCTCCGTTGCTCGACGTAAGATCATCCATCAGGTGCAGGCCGGTGAACGCGTCGTCGGCGTAAAACACTGAGTTCGCATACTCACGGCGCAGGTCGTCTTCCACGTATTTGCGCGTGAGCGCAGCACCGCCGCAGATCACTGGATAATCCAGCGCCTGCGCCTGCAAATCCTGAATCACATACTTCATCTCCAGCGTCGACTTCACCAGCAATCCGCTTAACCCAATGGCATGCGCATCGTGTTTCTTTGCGGCAGCAATGATTGAATCCGAAGGCTGCTTGATCCCCAGGTTCACGACCTTGTAGCCGTTGTTAGTAAGAATAATGTCCACAAGGTTCTTGCCGATGTCGTGGACATCGCCCTTTACCGTGGCCAGCACCAGCGTGCCTTTCTGGTTGCCTTCTTTCTTCTCCATCTTCGGCTCAAGATACGCCACAGCCTGCTTCATCACGCCCGCGGAATCCAGCACTGAAGGCAGCTGCATTTTGC
>DASXIL010000789.1:0-4902 GCA_036497985.1 Candidatus Angelobacter sp.
CGCGCTAAGGAAGACAGCAAATGCCGGAATCGACCATTCGAGACCGTCCACAAAAAAGGTGGTTACCGATATTCCCAGAAGCAGCGCGATGTTCACGACTGTAAAAAAGGGATGGCCGGGAAGACGCATAGGCAAGCGCGCGAGCCGCTCCGAGGATATGGTCCGCCGAAACCGCAGATGGGTGCTGAGAATCACCAGCCAGACAAACAACATGCCCGCGACTGCCGTTCCATAGAGCATGAGGAAAGCGTTTTTAGGCGCATAGATGGCCAGCAGAATGGCGGCGATGATTCCAGCGGTGGAGGCCAGCAGAGCGCGATGCGGCACGCCGTTGCGGCTGACTCTGCCCATCCATGCGGGTGCATAGCCGCTCCGGCCCAGCGAGAAAAGCATCCTCGTGGAAAGATAAAGGTTCGTGTTCACGCTGGAAAGCGCCGCCGTGAGCACTACAAAATTCATGATGGCCGCAGCAAACGGCACATGTGCCGCAGCAAATGCCGTAACAAAAGGACTGCCGGAAAGAGTTGACGAACTACCGGCCTGGTTCCAGGGAACCATTGTCACCATGATGGCAATGGCAAGCACGTAGAAAAAGATGAGGCGATAAACGATGTTCCGCATGGCGCGCGGAATGGTTACTTCCGGCCGCTCGGCTTCGCCCGCGGTGACTGCGATAATTTCCACACCCATATAACTTGTGACGGTGATCGTCAGCGAGAGCCAGACGCCTTTCCAGCCGGCGGGAAGGAAGCCTCCATGCCGGGTAAGGTTGGCCAAGCCAAGCGGATGCCCCGTGCCAATGCCGAATATCAAGCCCAGGCCGACAATAATAAAGGAGACAATGGCTGCCACTTTGATCATAGCGAACCAGTATTCGAATTCACCCAGCCGGTTGACCTGCATGGAATTGAGCGCCACCAGCGCGGCCGAAACCAGCACCACCCAAATCCATTGCGGCACGTGAGGGAACCAGTATGAAATATAAATACCGGCAGCGGTGACTTCAGCGCCTATGGCAATGATCTGCGCCACTCCATACGTCGCCCGGATAGAAAAGCCGGCCCAGGGGTTCAGATACTTTTCGGCATAGACGCCAAAGGCGCCAGCCACAGGATGGACCACTGCCATCTCCGTAAGCACGTAAGACATGATCAGAGCGATGCCGGCGCCGAGGATATACGACAAGATCACACCCGGCCCGGCCAGGCGAATTGTCACGCTGCTCCCCAGAAACAGGCCTACACCAATTGCGCCGCCGATGGCCATCATGGTGAGCTGCCGCTGCTTCAGACGGCGGTGAAGGCCTTCCGCTTCGGGCGCAAGCTGCTCGCTCGTTGTGGGCGCGGCAAAGGAGGGGGAGCCCACAGGATCAGTCATGGCTGCCAACACTGGCTGGCGCAGGCGACAGCAGGTCGATGTTCGCCTTCAGGATTTCCACGACCGCTTCCACGTCGTCCATGGTGTTGTAAACGTGGAATGCCAGGCGTAAACCGTCATGCCGGTTTGAGGCGACAACATCCCGTTCGGCAAGTTTCCGCAGCAATAAATTGGAATCCTTGGACTGCAATACCACGAGTGGCCCCGCGCTGTCAGCGGGGGTTTTGGCGCGAACGCCGAGATCGCGCACACGTGCAAGAAGCGCCTGCGCAAGCTCTTTGATGTGTGCCTCCACGTTCTCCATACCAATTTCACTGAGCAATTCAATGCCGGGCATCGCCGCATAAACGTTGGGCACCGATGGCGACCCGGATTCGAACCTTCGCGCCGTGGGAGACAGGTCGATATGCTGAGGATCGTAGGCAAATGGATTCTTCTGGGCAAACCAACCGGTGACGCTGGGAACCAACGATGGAATCAGTTCCTTGCGCACGTACATAAAGGCAAGACCCGGCGGACCGAGAAGGTATTTGAGTGTTCCTGTCACGTAAAAATCCAAGTCCATGGCTTTCACGTCGACCGGGCGGGTGCCGCAGTCCTGGTAGTCATCCAGCATGACCAACGCGCCGGAGGAGTGGGCGGTCCGAGTGATGGCCCTAAGCTCAGAGCGAAAACCGTTCTTGAAACAGACATGCGTGAGCGGCACGATGAGAGTTTCACGATCGATCATCTGCTCATAATGGGCAGCCGGAATACGATTGCCCTCCGCTTTCACAAATTGCACATCCGCGCCTCGCGCCTGCTGCGCCAGCCAGATGTGGCCCATGGTGGGAAATTCAAACTCACCCAGCACAACTTTCCTGCGCTCGCGGAAATTCAGCGCGCTGGCAACGCTGTTGATGCCCGCTGAAGCGCTGGTGACAATAGCCACTTCCTCAGGTTCAGCATGGATGAAGCGCGCGAACGCGTTCCGTGCCGCTTCATACTGCTCCACCCATAGTTCCCACGGCGAGCCCTGCTCATGCCAGCTTGCAACGTAGTCTTCCATGCCTGCCTGCACTGCGTCCGACAAAGGGCCTTGCGAGCAGGTATTGAGATAAATTTTGCGCTGGAAGATTTTGAAGCGGGAACGGATCTCCCGCACTTGCTTGTCCGTCAGCATGAATTTCCCTTCATTCGATGTCTTTGTGAATCAGCCCCTGGCCATGGCTGCCAGCGCTGCCTTGAACTTATCTACTTCTTCCACAGTGTTGTAATGCACCAAGGATGCTCTGACTGCGCCTGTCTCCTTGGCTAGCCCAAGCCGTTTCATCAGGCGGGGCGAATACATGTGGCCATCGCGCACGCCAATGTTCTGTTGCGCCAGCGCTTCTGTTATCTTTGCCGGTGCAATACCAGGAAGATTAAAGCACAACGTGGGCGTGCGAAGTGAGACCTGGTCGCTGGCGGTAACGCCATAGACCGTAGCCTTTACAGTGGACAGCGCGTCCAGCATGGCGCGCGAAAGCAGCGCTTCATAGTTGCGAATGGATTCCATGCCGGCAGCCAGCGCGGCGCGGCGTGACGTTGCTGCTGGATTCACGAGCCGTCCCAACTCTTCCAGATACCGCACTGCCGCATCCATTCCGGCAACGTTTTCGTAGATATAGGTGCCGATCTCCAATTTTGCCGGCGTGGTATCCGGAACAAAGTCCTCGCGGAAAGTAGGCAGGGCATTGAGGGTTTCCTGCCGGCCCCAGAGAAAACCCATGTGAGGCGAAAAGATTTTGTAGCCGGAACAAACCAGATAATCACAATCGAATGCTTGCACATCGAGAGGCCCATGCGGGCCGTAGTGCACTGCGTCGATAAATACTTCCCCCCCGGCGTCATGGACCCGCCGGGAAACCTCGGCTACATCCAGAACCGACCCGATCGCATTCGAGGCCAGTGTGCAGGCCACGATCCTTGTCCGCGGCGAAAGGAGCGACTCCAGGTCTTCAGGATGAAGCCGGCCATCTTCCCGGAAATGCCACCAGACGATCTTTGCGCCTTCACGCTCCAGAGCCAGCCAGACGGCAATGTTGGCTTCGTGGTCAAGATCGGTAACGATGATTTCACGCCGCTCCTGCAATGATTGGCCGATGGCAATGCTAATGAGCCGCATGAAAGAAGTGGCATTCATGCCGAAGGAAATTTCGTCAGGATGCCGGGCATTGACCAGCAGGGCCACGCTCTCCCGCGCCCGGGCAATCGCTGCGTCCACCTCTTGCGACTGCCTGTACCGGCCGCCACGTTGCACGTTGCGATGCAGAAGATGGTCTGCGACCGCGTTCAGCACCGCTTGGGGCGACTGCGCGCCGGCGGCGTTATCGAAGAAAATGAAGCCATCTTGTAGCGAAGGAAACACTGCGCGAAGCTGGTCTATGGGGAAAGCAGCCATGTTCCCAATAATATATAAGGAGAGTTCCCGTGGCGACATGCAAGAACGGTAATCATGCTGTAGGGCTGTTGCGGCGGGTACGCGCGCTAATTGTGCAGAGCGGTTGGGCAGGGCGCGGCCGCCACTACTGAATTTGAAATTGGTGAGTCCCACCTGGCGGTTGGGATGAACTGATTTCGCCGGGACAGGCTGCTCCATGCGAAGCCCATTCTTTTACTTTTGCCAGAAACTCGCTCTCAGGCAGAGGAATAGGAGTGCGCCCTTCACCGGGATGCCAACCCCAGAGCACCAGCGGGGTGTTCATATGTTTCACAATTCCATCCACAGTACGATGGCCATTGCGCGCGGGGTTTTTCAACAGTTCACACAATTGCCTGTCGCTCAGGCCTTCCCAGATCATTGGTTCACTAGCCGACGGCAGATGCCAATCCGGCGCTCCAGGCGGCATGTGTTCTCCCGCAAGATTATGATCCTGATGGCAGGTGCTGCATCGCAGACCGGCGACACCCTGGCCTTGGGCGCCGCGCCGGACGTTCATGGTGTGCCGGTGTCCATCGTCTCCCTGCCGGGGAAAGTCTCCATTGGAATGGCAGTTCATGCAGCGAGGATGCCGGAGCACGGGCACAATTGACTCAAAGGCAGCTGCGGACGCTGCATCATCCTGCTGTGCCGCCTTGGTTCCGATGTGCTCGCCATCTTTCTGTTTTGCTTTTGCAGCAACTGCCCCGAGTGCCCATCCACACGCAAGACCGCAGGTTGCAAGCGCCAGCACCAAGAACCAGAATCGCCTAGGCCAACTCATTGACTGCCTCGCTCGCGTTGAGCCACAAATCTGTTGTCTGCGTTCCTGTGTTCACGGCACGCAGCGCAGCCCGAACCCGTTCAGCGGTAAATGGAACTTCACGCAGTCGGATGCCCGTGGCATCAAAGACCGCATTACCGATAGCTGCTGGGACGACGGTGATGGCAGTTTCGCCCGCTCCGGTAGCCGGCACGTCAGCGCGGTTGATCAAGGTGATATCGATGACCGGCAATTCGAGATCGAGATAAAGACTGTTGTAGCTCTCCCAATCGGTCGATGTGACGCGTTTGTCATCCCACGT
>DASXIL010000790.1:0-3079 GCA_036497985.1 Candidatus Angelobacter sp.
GGACGCACAGTTTGCCTTCCAAAAAGACCCCAAAATGCATCGCGATGACGTGATCGCCAGTTTCCTCGATCGCGCCTATTCGCAGTTGCACCCCATGGGCGTGCTGGTTTCACTTGACGTGTTTGGCATTATGGCCTGGCAGCGGCAGGTGGACCTGAGCCATACCGGCCAGGACATCACTAAAATGGCCAAGCACTGTGACGTGCTTTCGCCCATGATTTATCCTTCGCACTTCTTTGGAATGGATGGCTATGCGGCCCCGGGCGACGCTCCTGAGCATTTCATCAGCGTTTCCATGGACCGCTTTGAAAAAGTCACGGCCGGCACCGGCGTGGTGTTGCGCCCCTGGCTCCAGGCCTTCCACTGGCGGACCAAGACTTACTCCCCAGAATACATCCTGAAGCAGGTCAGCTCGTCTCACGAACACCATGGCGATGGATTCCTGTTTTGGAACGCCGCCAACGATTACTCCAAACCTTTTGCCGCCATGCCCACGATGATGGCGAACCCAAAAACATATCTATACACGCCGCCTACAGCGGTGGCACAGAGCAGTCCGGATGCCGCAACTCCGGAAAAAGCGGGACAGTCGCAGACTGCGGCCCAATCACGACCGTAAGATCGCTTCCCCGGCAAACATTTGTAATCCATGCGCTGAGAATTCAGCCGTATGTAATGTTGGCCGGGGAAATTTCCGTCAGATATAATGTGCTGTTCGCCTGAATTTTCTATCTAATTAGTGGTAGAGTGCGTTTGGACCGTTCTGAAGTCCGGGGCGAAGTCCGAATCGGCGTTCAGACAAGCAGGTATATCAATCTGAAGGAGTCCCCTCATGGCGATCCAAGCGACGGAAAAGATCTGGCATAACGGGAAACTGATTCCCTGGAACGATGCCCAGATTCACGTGATGGCCCACGTGGTCAACTACGGTTCTTCCGTTTTTGAAGGCATCCGTTGCTATGCTCCAGAAGGCAAACCAGCCATTTTTCGGCTTCGCGACCACATGCAGCGGCTCATCGACTCGGCCAAAATCTACCGCATCGATATCGATTACAGCCTTGATCATCTGTGCGCCGCTTCTCTTGAACTGGTTTCAAGCAATGGCGTCTGGCCCTGCTACCTGCGCCCGATCGTTATGCGGGGCTACGGCGAAGCCGGCGTCAATCCTTTTAATTCGCCCACTGAGATCTATATGACCAATTATCCGTGGGGCAAATATCTGGGGCATGGCGACGTCAGCGAAGGCGTGGATGCCTGCGTCTCTTCATGGTCGCGCATCGCGCCGAACACGATGCCCGCGATGTCCAAAGCCGGCGCGAATTACATGAACTCCCAGCTCATCAAGATGGAAGCCATTGTGAACGGCTATGTGGAAGGCATCGCCCTGGACGTGAATGGCTACGTGAGCGAGGCGTCAGGAGCAAACATTTTCGTCGTTCGCAAAGGCAAGCTGCTGACCCCGCCACTGGGCAACTCTGTGCTGCCCGGCATCACGCGTGAGAGCGTTATTGCCCTGGGCGAGGACATTGGCATGCCCGTGGTTGAGCAGATGATTCCCCGCGAAATGCTTTACCTGGCTGATGAGGTCTTCTTCTGCGGCACCGCCTCAGAAATTACTCCCATCCGTTCCATCGACAAAATTAATATCAACAATGGCATCACAGGACCGGTCACGCTGGCGCTACAGCGCGAATTTTTTGGCATTGTGAATGGCACGGCCAAGGACCGCCACAACTGGTTTACGCCCGTGCCCGTGGGTGATCGATCAAAGCAGCCGGTAGGCGTCTAAAGCTTTCCAATCCCGAGCGGAGCGAAGGACCGCTGTAGCCACAAAAATATCTCAAGGATCAAGCGTAGTGAGAGATCACTACGCTTTATTATTTAAGGGAATTTTCAACAGTTCTATTCAAGTGTATTTACGATTTAGGGATCTCTCGCTTCACTCGAGATTTCAGACTATGCAGTCCGCGCCACGATTCCCAGTTCGCGTGGAAGCCACATCTTTAATTGTTCCTGAAGCTTTCTCATCTCCGGACCTGCCGCCCGATCAAACACAACACCGGCGCGTCCGCTGCTGTGTGACCACACCACATTGCCACTGGCATGCAGGGAGGATGAAGTTTCAGGCAGCACCAGGTTCATGCTGATTGCAGCTCCGTGAGGCAGCGGCTCGACGGCATTCAGGCAAAGGCCGGTCTGGCTTACGTTGAGCACACTCACCTGCTGCAAAGTGCGCTGCCAGCCGCGATGCGCAAGCGTCCCAGAAACCAATTTCACCGGCAAAGTATGGCGATAAGCGGCAATTCTCTGCTGCGCCATGTTGGTATAAGACGCTTTGAGGCTCCGAACCAGCATATCAACGCTCACCGGCTTGGGGATGCGGACCTGGATGCGCTTGTGGCTGGATTGGTCGAGCCGGGACGAGGGCATGAGGCCGATGGATAAGCCGCGCCACCGCGAGGAAGCCTGAAGCAGGCTGAGATCGGCGGCGCAAGGCACTTCAAAATCGCAGATGGCCAGATCCAGCCTGGTATGGTGCAGGATCCTTTCCGCTTCCAGAACGCTCGAAGCCGCAAAAACACTGATGCCAAAGCTTTCCATGACCCTGCGTGCCATGTTGAGTGACGCCTCGTCCGTAAGCAACAGCAAGGCCGAGAAGATGTTCCATGGCGAGAAATGCCGGTTACGACCGGACGCGATATTGCGCGCTAAGTTGTCTGAACTCATGAGAGATCCCAGAGCTTGCACTTCAAACTTGACTCGGCCAATTGTGAAGCAGCGTAGGTTTTGGCGCCGTGAGCGGCATCACATACCCGCTGAGGCGGTTCCGTTGCGATTAGCGTCTCATGGAAGGGGCGGCCTGATCCACCGATTTTTCACTTAAGGCGCATTAAAATTTGCATTAGAAGGAGCGGGGCTGCGCGGCGGCATTAACGTGCGGAGCTTGCCTGAGGCTGAATCGGCGAAGTGTGCAGTTTTGCTTACTGGAATGTGTTACACGCGGCGATGGTTCCCTGGTCCATGCCGCGGCTAAACCACTGCGTGCGCTGGGCTGAACTGCCATGAGTGAATGATTCCG
>DASXIL010000791.1:0-7692 GCA_036497985.1 Candidatus Angelobacter sp.
TCGGCATTGACGCATCAACGTCACCAGCCACCACCAACACCACGTACAATCCGCAAGTTCCTTCGAGCTTGAATTCCGGCATAAATCCAGCCACGCCGATCCCGCTGAAGTTCCATCCCAGCATGCCCACGCAGCAGCCAAATTCCGTATGGACTTTCAATGGGACAATTCCGCCCAAACTGATGCTTGGTCGTTACGGAGAACCAATCCTGTTCCGCCACCACAACCGGTTGCCTGCGGACGTGACGCAGAACAACGGCTTTGGAAGAAACACGCTTTCCACGCATGAGCACAACGGGCACCACGGCGCGGAAAATGACGGATTCACCGGCGCATACTTCTTTCCCAACCAGTTCTATGACTATCACTACCCATTTGTACTGGCGGGATTCACCACCATCAATGCTACCGCCACCGATCCCAAGGCTGGTAGCCCCAACGGAAGCGGCGGAATCAACAAAGTCCCCGGCGACTGGCATGAAACCATGAGCACGCACTGGTTCCACGACCACATGTTCAGCTTCACGGCGCAAAACGTCTACAAGGGCGATGCCGGGATGCTGAATATTTACAGCGCCCTGGACCGCGGGAATGAAGCGATCAATGACGGCGTGAACCTGCGCCTGCCCAGCGGCACCACGCTGGACTGGGGCAACCTGGATTATGACGTCAACCTGATGTTCTCTGACAAAGCCTGGGATGCCAACGGCCAACTCAACATGGACATCTTCCAGTTCGATGGGTTCCTGGGCGATCGGATGACCATCAACCTGGCTTACAAGCCATTCTTCCAGGTGGAACGGCGTAAATATCGTTTCCGTATGCTCAACGCGAGCGTGTCACGGTTCTTTGTATTCGCACTGAGTGACAGCTCCACCATGGTGCAGATTGCGAATGACGGCAATCTGCTGCCACAAACTGTCCCTTTGACCCAACTTGATCAGATGGGCATCGCCGAGCGATTTGACATCGTTATTGATTTCTCGCGCTATACCATCGGGCAAACCGTGGATTTGGTGAACCTGCAGGAGCATCGCGACGGCAAAGGGCCGGGCCAGATACTCACCGTTTCCGGCGCGCTGTCAGGTTCATCCAGCGATCCAGCTGTGGGCGCGTGCCTGCGCTTCCAGGTGGTGCGGAATCCCGCGGTGCCGGACCAAAGCATTTGTCCCAACACACCCATCACGCTCATCCCCAATCCCGATTTGTCCGCCATCCCCATCACACGGACGCGTCAGTTCACCTTCGACGATCGTGCCAGCCAAAACCAAAATGATCCTGTCACGTCATACACCGGCGGCGGCAACTGGGGAATTGCGGCTGACAATACTGGCGGCAGCAGCCGCCACAGCGGAGGTTCTGCGCTCAAGGCCGACTTTGGCCGCATCTCGTCGGCGCCCAAGTTCGGCACCCGCGAGGTCTGGACCCTGCAAGGAGGCTTTAACTGGGACCACCCCATCCACATCCACTTTGAAGAAGGGCAGATTCTTGCCCGCAACGGCAGCTTCAGCAACGTCCCCCAGGCCGAGCGGGGCCGCAAGGACGTTTATCGATTGAGAGAGAATGGCTCTGTAACCATCACCATGCAGTTCCGCGACTGGGGCGGCATGTTCATGGAGCATTGCCACAACACCATGCATGAGGACAACGCAATGCTGTTGCGCTGGGAGATCAATGCCGCCGGAGGCGTGTTCCTGAACCCGCTCCCGACACCGATTCCCAAACCAACAGGAGTCACGTTCCAGGCGCCGGACGAGATTCTGACCAATGCGTTCTAACCCGCAAGCCTGCGCCTGCTCATCCGTAGGCGCAGCAGCGGCGTTGTGCAGGAACGGAGTAGTGCAGGAATAAAGATCGAGCAAGCGGATTTCTCTCGCGCGCTTGAATTGCACGACGGAAATCCGCCGCTCGGTTCGAAACCTTGTGGTAGAGAAGAGGAATAGGCCATGCAGAAGAATATTTGGGCACGATTCGTTGGGATTTCATTCGTGCTGGCGGGTGCGCTGGCGGTTCTATGCGGTCACCCAGTGTCGGCGGACAGCCGCTGGGGCGCAAATTATTTTCCCAACGTCGAACTGACAACGCAGGACGGTAAGACTGTCCGATTTTATGACGATCTGATCAAGGGCAAGATCGTCGCTATCGACCTGATTTATACGACTTGCCAGTATTCGTGCCCGCTGGAGACGGCACGGCTGGCGCAAGTGCAGAAGATGCTGGGTGACCGTGTGGGAAAAGACATCTTCTTTTACTCAATTACCATTGATCCTAAGACTGACACGCCCGCGGTATTGAAGGCCTACGCGGAAAAATTCCACGCCGGTCCAGGCTGGACGTTCCTGACCGGGAAGAAAGAAGACATCGATTTCCTGAGCAAGAAACTCGGTTTGTATTCCGATCCTGCTGCCACCCTGGACGGCCACACGCCGCATTTGTTACTGGGCAACGAGCCCATGGGCCAGTGGATGCGCAATTCCGCGCTGGACAATCCGCGCTTCCTCTCGCAGATGATTGGTGACTTCCTGGATAGCTTCCGCAACATGAAACCAGCGCAGGGCAAGGAGAACACGGAGTCGGCGGCGATCCATCTTGATCCCGGGCAATATCTTTTCACCAAAAAATGCGGCGCGTGCCATACCGTGGGGGGTGGCGACAAAGTTGGTCCCGATCTGGTGGGCGTCACCGACACGCGCAATCGAGACTGGCTGATGCGCAAAATCCAGCATCCCGAGCAACTGCTGGCGGAGAAAGATCCGATCACGATGGCCCTGAATGAAAAATATGGCCACATAAACATGCCTAACCTCCGCGTGGCCGATGACGACGCAAACTATATGATCGGTTACTTGGTCTCAGCGACTTCAGCACACAATAGACAGGCACGAGCGGAGCGGAACACGGCCACCAAGCCGGCTGACAATGCGCGGGGAAATGATCGCCCATAATTAACGAGACCATGCAAAAACGCTTACATTGCGCGTGAGTCTTCATGGACTGGCTGCAATTTGAATTCGACTATCAGCTTGACCTTGTGCGTCTAACGCCGCACATACTGGCCATTGAAGCGCACAAACAGGCGGCGCTCACGCGCGTGCTTCCACCACAATGGCGCGAGGCTTTGCCGGAACCAGGCACAGCCGAACTCGCCGGCGAAGAACTACAGGCGCGCCTAAAAAACGCAGCCAACGCGCGCGCGTGGGTCTGTTCACGCTTTGCCGCCGGAACGCCACCGCTGGCACTTGCCGATCTACTAACCATGCACAAGATGGTGGCCGACGGCGCTACGGGAGAATACGCTCCAGGCGCTCTGCGCAGCCTGCCGGTACAAGTCGGACGGCGCGAAGTTGGCGGCCTGCACATGGGCGCGCCGGCCAACCGTCTCTCTCGACTGATGGATGAATATATCGACTTCATCGCCGGCGATCGTTTGCTGGCTTTGCATCCGGTGATCCAAGCGCTGATCGCCCACTTTTTTCTCGTTACCATCCATCCATTCGGGGACGCCAACGGGAGAGTATCGCGTCTGCTGACTGCGGGAATCCTTCTTCAGCGCGGCTACAACGTGCATGGAGGATTTTATGCGCTCTCTGATTATTTCTATCTGAACGATATCAAGTATCACAGCCTGCTGCACCGCTGCTGGCAGTCTCCTCTTCCCTTCGACCTCACTCCATTTGTCGCCTTTGGGATGGAAGGGTTCGTGATGGAACTGAGAAGCATTGGCAGCTTTATCAAGATGAAGTTGAACCGCGTTGTCGATCGCGAACCCTTGGTGGCAGCGCACACTGCGCCGGGGCCACGCAGGCTGCGGGCATCCGTTCACCGGGCTTCGCGATAAATTATTTGCGCAGGTAGAAGAGCCCACGGTCGGATTGAAGCTCGCAATCGCGAAACGCATCGCTCAGTGTCTCAAGCAGGTCAGTCGCAAGCAAAGTGTTTTCGTGAAAAATGTCGCGTGCCAGATCGCCAGCGAGCCCATATAGATACACGGCAGAAGCAACGTCCAGTTCGCGCAGCAAAGCCGGCCTCTCTGACGAATGGCCGGCGAGGGCCGCGGCAATCATTCCGCAAAGAGCGTCGTCAAATCCGTTTTTTTCCAGCGCAGAATTGCCTGTCATGCTGGTCCACGTTTCACCGGAACGCCCGGCAATGATCGTTCTGCGCCCTTTCAGCACAATGCATGCATTCGTCTGCTTGGCGATGCCTCGCGCCGCATCGACTCTGTCGCTTTGAATCTTCTTGGCGTCGATGCCAAGAAGAGCCGCCGCTTCTTCAGCATCCAAAACAATCACCCGCAATCGATGATTGTCGGATTTATCCGCCCGATGTGTAGACATGCCGGGCAGCCCAACGTCGTGCAGCACCAGCGGCACCGGGCAATTCTCAATCAGCCATTGCCTAAACTGTCTTGTCTCGTCGCCGCCGGAATTGTTGGAGCCAATCAGAACCGCATCTACTTTGGCCAACAGCTGAATCATTTTGTCTCGGGCTGTAAGAGATATTGTTCCTGCTTCAGGCCCCGGAAGTTCTTCCGTCATCAGCTCGGGTGCAAATCCTGCGACGGTTGGCTGCCTTGAGCGGGGACAAGCAATGGTAACCAGTCCGGCGCCGGTGCGGAGCGCCGCGATCCCAGCCAGCCCTGCGCCGCCCGCTTTCTCCAGCGCGCCGCCAATCACCAGCACGTGGCCAAAGTCACCTTTGTGTGCTTCATCGGGCCTCGGCGGGAACGTAATCCGGACTTCCTGTGCGGTCACAACGCTCAAGCCAGTTTCATGCGACACAAGACTTGGCTGGACGCCAAGCTCGCTTACTGCAATCGGGCCGGCCGTGATCTTGCCAAAAACATGGGCTGGGTTGGGCGCGATGAAGCTTATAACACCGTGCGCAAAGACTGCCTCGCTGCTGCTCTCATGCACCGCGGCGTTGCTGTTCGGCTCAACTCCCGATGGCACGCCGGCCGATACAACAATTCCTGAAGCCTGGTTGATCGCTACCACTGCTTGCCGGGCGATTCCTTCCAGAGGGGGCTTGAATTCGGTCCCCGTGACGGCATCGATGATCAGGTCTGCTTCCAGCGATTGGTGGATCAGTTCTTCCTGAAAACCAGCTTCATCGGAAATCCACATTGCGCCCGTTGCCATGGTGTCGCATATCGCTGCAGCTTCGGCGGAAAGCTGGCTCGCGTCCTTAGCCAGAACAATGGCAGAGACCTGTTCCGCAATTCCCGATAGCACCTGCGCGGCCATCAGCCCGGTGGCGCCCGTGCCACCCGCGCCGCAAACTACGCAGACTGACCGGAAGTTGAAGTGCGCAAGACAAAACTGGGCCACGGCATAGCCGGCGCGTTGCACAAGGAGTGACGCTGGTGTATCTGCCCGACCGGTTGCTTCGGCCTCAATCTGGCGCACCTCGTCGGAAGTAAGGACTCTCATGAGCGCAATAACTATATCCCTCCGTCCGGCTCCACGTCATTTCGTGGGATTTGGTTTCCCAATCACGAGCGATGACCACCCTCCCCCCTATACCCCAACTAGGATTCCAAAAGACTTACGCAATTCAACCCCGGAGATCAGTGTCATCAGTGTTGACCTGTCCCGGCTTGCCGTGGATCAGCGGTGAGGTTTGGCCTTCAGATCTTGCTGTTCTCCAGCCTCGGTGGTTAAGTTTTGCCTTTCCGATCTCGGCTGTTCTCCGTGTCTCAAATGCCTCCGTGGCAGGTTTTGGTTTCCCGATCAGCAGATTCCCCGATCACCGGCTCACCCGATTTCCTACCCTCCCCCTCCCCATATATCCCACCGCATCCCAGTTTGGCGTGAGTTTGTACCATCCCCGCTCTCCTTTGCGCTCTCTGCGTCCTTTGCGGTAAATGGTTCTACCCGCGGTAAGCCCTTCTTATCCGTGTCATCAGCGGTGAGGTTTACTCTTGGTGTTACTTCGTGTTCTTTGTGGTTAAAAATCGTTCTTTTCCTCATTGAGACGAAATAGCCCACTGTAGCGCACTTTATGTGAGCGAATCAATTACGAAGTTGGCCAATCCCGCACTTGGAATCCGGCCATCTTGACAAAGCCATCCCGCAGAAACATTTCACTTTTGCTCTTGTTCTACACGCAGCTCCAGCAAAACAGTGTCCTGTGCTTACTCCTTGCCACCCAGGCCTACCCCGATCCGTGTAAATCAGCGTCATCATTGTGATCAATGGTAAGGTTTGTGCTCTACATCCGGAGAGCGGCCCTTCAGTGCCTCGAAAAAATGTGCCTCGAAAAAAACCTCGTTCTTAACCTTGAGGAAATGAAACCGCCGTGCACAAACACGCCTAAGCGCCGCAGGCGCGAAATAATTGAGCCCAGCACGGCCCCGAGGCGCGCGCTCTGCGCGCTGAAGGGGCAAGTGCTGGGAAAACAACAAATGATTTCCCCTTCCTCTCTGCCGAAGGCCCTCGCGCAACGCGAAGCGTGGAGCGATTGTTCAACAGTCGTTTTGTAGGCTACCCCTCAGTCAATGATGCCTATGTAGCTCGGAAGGCTTGCACATCCCTTGGTGGAACGCTTGTCTGGTTCGGATCCTTTACCCGCAGGCTTGCCTATGGTGTACTTGGCAGATGTGTGAGACAACAATGAAATTGGCTGCTGTTTTAGCCGCTTGCTCGGGGTGATAATCTGTAGTTTCTTCTTGGCTTGCCTGTCGACCTTTTGCTATCATCAGCGACGAAGCGAATACAGAGCGAATGATGGGCGGATTCGGAGAATGGCGAGGTGCTAATTGAAGCTATTAGTTTTTGATGTTGAAGGCACTCTGTATCGCACAATGGTGCGCTTGCCCGGGACGGTTGTTGACTCCACAATCTGGCAGGGCATTGCGGAGGCTCTAGGTCCTGATGCAATCGCAGCCGAAGTCCGGACCCATGAGAAGTGGCACGAGGGCCTTTACCGCAGCTACCTGGATTGGATGAAGGAGACGATAGAAATTCACAAGAACTTCGGGCTGAATGCAAAACTTTTTTCAGACCTGATTGCGGCGGCTCAGTACAACGAAGGGGTTCAAGAGACGATAAGACAGATTGACCGCTCCGAGTACGAAATAGTGCTGGTCTCCGGAGGGTTCCGGGAGCTCGCGGCGCGCGCTCAATTTGATTTTGATGTCCGCCATGCTTTCGCGGCCTGCGAGTATATGTTTGACGAAAGAGGTGTGCTGCGCGGTTTCAATCTCCTGCCGTGTGATTTCCGCGGTAAGATCGATTTCATTCAATTAATGCTTAGGGAATACGGTCTCGGCGAGAAGGACTGGGTCTTTGTGGGCGACGGGGCGAATGACGTACCAATAGCTGAAATTGCACCGCTGTCCATTGCTTATGCAGCTCATGACCGGTTGCGCGCTATTGCGAACTGCACGATCGAGAATTTCGCGGAATTGTCAGATATTCTATCGAATTGCAGGACTCGATGAAACGAAAGCGGCTTGGCACTGCACGAATTGTGCTGGTAGGCATCATCGACGAAGAGTTGAAGGCAATCCGCGACGTTGGGGCGTTTACGCAAGCTTTAGGGCGCTATTACGTTCCGGCATTGGCCGCGAATAACAAGTATGACATCGCTGTCTGCCGGGCTGATAGCTGGGGTAACCTAGCTTCGGGCGAGGCTGCATCCCAAGCGATTGAAGACCTTCGTCCCTATTTTGTGTTCCTGGTGGGAATC
>DASXIL010000792.1:0-3773 GCA_036497985.1 Candidatus Angelobacter sp.
GGGTTGCCGACAAACCGGCCAGAATAGCTGGAGCCAGCACCATGTTAGAACTCTAATTCGGCAATTAGTCTTAAGAGCCGAAGAAGCGTCGCGCAATCCTCCGGTGTGAGTTCTTTCCGGACTCGATCGTCGGCCGCCATCCTCGCTTTGATCAGATATTTCCTGTAGCTGTGGCCTTTCGGCGTCAAACTAACATGAATTGCCCTACCCGATTTAGCCTTCCTCTCCGACACAAGTCCTTCCTGAACCATTGACTTGATGGCCCGGTGCACCACAGTTCGGTCGAGACCGAGAAGTGTGGCGATTTGATTCTGATTGAGCCTGGCATCGCCCCGAAGCGTCGACAGGATAAATCCGCGAGTCGCCGAACACTGCGTTTTTCTCTCAAGCCTCTTCCCGACCGAGAAGTAGGCCGCAGCAATCTGAGCCAGCACCGAATCGCTCAGGATGTCTTCAGGAACGTCTTTCCTTGGAACCATGATCACAGGATTGTTACCGTCGCATCGAGAGGTCTCCGCCACTGCGGTGGTTCCACGTAGCTGCGAGACTTCCTTCCGATCGCAATCACCATCACGATCTCATGATATCGGGGTACCAGCCCGAGAAATCTACAGAGTCTACGGCCATCAAAGCCTTCCATTGGACATGTGTTGAGTCCCAACGCTTCGGCGGCGATCATCAGATTCTCACAGGCTAGCGATGTGCTTTTCGTCGCCCACTTGAAGATGTTCTTCCGCGACAATGGAGGCATCCCCATGATCTTCCAGAAATTCACCAACCGAAAAATGGACCATTTGAGAGCGCCGAAAATGCCGAACGGCCCAGTCATGAAAATGATCCGGCCGATTTTCGCTGTACGCTCGTAGTCGCGCAGCTTCTTGTCGCTGAAACCGTTCCTGCGCATCCATTCCAACTGACTTTGCGACGTCGCAGACAGCGAACCAATGTCTGCGACGGCTACCACCAGTGCCGAAGCGGTTTCTGCAGGCATCTGTCCAAGGCAGAGCTTCGCCGCGGCCGCCTTCCTGGCCGGTGATTCCACCCAAAAGAACCGATATGGCTGCGTGTTGAAGCTGGAGGGAGCATGGCGAGCCGCATTCAGGATTTGCTCGCGCAGTGTTTGGGGGACTGGTACGGGTTCAAAGGCTTTAACTGCTCTCCGGCGCAACATCGTTCCCAGAATGTCGTTCATGGCGCTCTCCATGTTGCTATTACAACATAATAGTGTTGCAGGTGCAACATAGAACAAACATTAGCACGTCGAGCGGTGATTCTACCCGGATCCCGGGCAACCCGGAAGGAAGCCGCATCACTTCTTGTTTGCCGACCATCCATAATTTGTTATCACTGGCGAGCGACTTTGCGCTCTGCACAGATGGCCGCCAATGCATGGCGCCTCACAAGCAGCACATTCTTTGCTCATGGGCCAAGCAGCTGGGAAGATGAGAGATTACGCAATAGCTCGCAGAGGGTTTTGCTTAAGGAAGGCCAACACTCCTGATGAGAGCGTCAAGCCGGGGATCGCCACGCAGAGGGTCGACCAACGGTTCTACTTTCAAATACAAAATCTGCTCCGAACGGTCTTGAAAGCTCTGCTGCAGATAAGCGAATGCCTGATTCTTGTTCCCGAATGCGATGGCCGCAATTGCAAAGTATGAAGATGGAACGTACCGTTTGTGGCTCATTTGGGTGAGTTCAGCAAGCTCCTGTAGTGCCTCCGTCCTTTTCCCATCCAGCACGTAGGCATATGTCAAAAGCGCATGCGCCATCGGAAGCATGGGTGCGATATCGCGAGCCTGTTTTAATTCGGAAACGGCTTCACTGAACTTCCCTATCTGGTCGTATGTCAGGCCTAAAAGAATCCTGGCGGGCAAATATGTTGGATCGATTTCCGTGGCGCGCTGGCATTGCACAATGGTTTTGTCGTATTGCCGGGAGAGGTAATACTGTCGCGCCAGACCGTTATTGATGAACGGCGAAAGGGGATCGAGTTCCAGAGCGCGTCTGGCTTCCCGCAAGCCTTCTTCGGTGCGGCCCGTCTGCACCAATAGATGTGCGTATAAATGGTGTGCCGTCGAATAATTGGGATTCAACTCAATAGCCCGTTGAAACTCAGCCTCCGCTTTGGAGAAGTTCCAGTCATAGTTGTGAAGCACGTCGCCCATCGAAGTGTGGGCCTCGGCCGAAGAGTCGTCCAATTGCAGCGCCTTGATCGCGGCGGCCTTTGATTGCGTCATTGCTTGCCGGGGCGGCAGAATTTCCGGTCCGCCGATTAAAGTCAGAAAAGCGTAGTAATCCGACAAGCCGGAGTATGCAGCCGCAAAGCCTGGGTCCTTCTGAATTGCACTCTGGAAGTATTGGCCTGACTTGGCCAATCCGTCTGCTGTCCTCTTATTCCAGTTGTAGCGACCCAACAGGTAATCCTGGTACGCGTCCGGATTGACCGGATGGGCTGCGGCCCGAAGCCGCTTTTGCTGTTGCGGGGTAAGTTCAAGGTCGATTTGCTTGGCTATATCGGTTGCGACTTCGGTTTGCATCAGCAAAACATCGCCAAGCTCACGGTCGTAGTCCTCCGCGAAAATATGCTGATCAGTGGCGCCATTAATCAACTTCGCGGTGATACGGACGCGGTTTCCCTCCAGTTGCACTGCGCCTTCGACAATCGTATCCACCCCTAGCTCACTGGCGATCTGCCGCAATGGTTTTTTGGTGCCCTTGTACTGCATCACGGAGGTGTGTGAGATGACCTTCACCACGCCGAGCTTAGAAAGCTGAGTGATCAACTCTTCGGTCATTCCATCTGCAAAGTACTCCTGCTTCGGATCAGAACTTACGTTCTCAAGCGGGAGGACTGCGATCGAATGAAACGAATGGCTGACGCCCGGGCCGAGGAGCCAAGCTGGCAGGCCCCACACGTTGCCGGCCACCAGGGCCGTCGCAAGCGCGACTGCAATCGCAAATCCTGCGAGTACGCCGGTCCACGAGTTCCAAACAGTTTTTCTGCGGAAAAATGCTGATTGGCTAGCTTGCGGATCAGGCTTGGTCTCATTCTGTGGGACGGCAATGGGCTGCGGCAATAAAGAATCGGCATTATCCACTCTGCCGATAAATCGATAGCCGCGTCGGGCGACAGTCTCAACATAGCGCGGCCGCTCGGCAGAATCATTCAATGCGGTTCGTAGTCGATTTACGGCAGCATGCAGGCCGTGATCGAAATCTACGAAAGTGTCCGCCGGCCAGATTCTCTTCTGGAGTTCTTCGCAGGTGACAACTTCGCCCGGCTGTTCGAGCAGCGCCTGCAAAACCCGGAGCGGCTGCTCTTGCAGCCGAATGCGAACTCCGCCTTTGCGCAACTCTCCGGCACGCAGATCCAGCTCAAAGCGATCGAAACGCACGAGTTGAGAAACTGGGAGTGGCACAAAGATAACTTTTGGTGGAACTCGTACCGGCCCCTAAAGCGCCAGCAGTTTAACACTTTCTTTTTAGCTGCGTGAGCATTTCCTTACCTCTCCCCATTTTCAGCTACTTAGCTCGTGATCCACAGATGCCGCAGGGGTGATTGGCCCTGCATTGACCAGACTTGCGGCCTGATGCAAGGTGCTGATCCACAGGCGCCCAGCGCAGCACAAGTAATCGCGAACTGGAAATGCAAACCATCATGAAACCAACTAAGGAGCGGCAAATGAAAAACCGTATTCTCCCGGCCATGATTGTAATGGCCTGTTCTCTGGCCTCAGCCCAGGCGCTTTCGAAAGGCAAAGGCGACCTGCGGG
>DASXIL010000793.1:0-4226 GCA_036497985.1 Candidatus Angelobacter sp.
GCGGCGAGGCCGACTTGCGCGCCGAGCCGCCTGCTGTAGGGCTGGAGCGTGCAGCCACATTGGTGCTGCCGAAGCGGTTTGGGAACGTAGCGACATATGGGCCTAAGCGGCGAGGCCGACTTGCGCGCCGAGCCGCCTGCCGCAGGGCTGGAGTTTGCAGCCACATCGGTGCTGCTGAAGCGGTTTGGTGCGAAGCGACATGAAAATGAGAGTCTCTGGCCAGCAGTTTCCAACCTTCTGCCATTGGCATCACATTAATTGGATTCGGTGTGTCCAAAACGCGCCGTGTCCAGAAAGCGCTCCAGGAAAAAGGAGATGCAATGCGTTTGGTAGACAATCTCCGTAAAGCTGAAGAAAAAGGCGTCATGCGCATTCGGCGAGGCGTTGACCGCGCCCGCGAAGAATGGGCTGATGTTGAACGCCGCATTCGACAGCGCATGCGTATCTATCCACAGAAACAAAAAGCTGCCGCGGCTGGTGCCGGGCCGGTCAACCTGGATCAGGATGTGCCAGAGCATTCAATTGACGAGCCACGCAAGCCGATCATCTCAATTCGCGGACAGGATATGAACTGAAGCTAAAGCATCGTCGATATCCTTCTGTAAAAACAACAAACCGGTAGACCCGCAAGGGCTACCGGTTTTGTCTTAAGAACGATTCGGCTTACGGTTGGCTGTCTATTTCTTGCGGTCTCGCGGCGCTACGTTGATGGTAGGTTTTCGCAGGGGGATGATAGCGCCTTTGCTGGGATCTGCCTGGGCGTTGCTCGCGCGGAATGCGACTTCATCCTGCACAAAGCGGACGAACTCCTGCATCTTGCGGTTCATATCTTCCATGCGCTCGCGCATCTGCAAAATAATCGCAATGCCGGCGATGTTCACTCCCAGGTCGCGCGCCAGATTCAGGATGAACTCCAGCCGCTGCAAATCTTCTTCAGTGTAAAGACGCGTGTTTCCGTCTGTTCGCGACGGCTTGAGCAGGCCTTCACGCTCATAGAGCCGCAACGTCTGCGGATGGATGCCGTACATCTCCGCCACGGAGGAGATCATGTAAGCGCCTTTGGATTTGCGTTTAGCTGTCATGGGTTAGTTCTTCTGCTTTGCGTAAATACAATGATCGTATCCCCGCCAGAAAATAATCTTCTCGCAGGTCATCACGTTCTTTTCCGCCACCCGAATGGACTGCAGGTTCTCCGGGCGGATCAGCGATATTACGCGATCAAAACCAAGAATTGTGAACGCGTATTGCATGCACGCCTGAGCAGCTTCTGTGGCATAGCCTCTGCCCCAGAGGTCCCGCCGCACATGATAGCCGATCTCAACGTCATCCCGGCCTTCTATGTCGCGCAGGAAGCAGCCACAATCGCCGATCAGTTCGCCTGAGTCTTTCAGCAGCATCGCCCACAGTCCATAACCGTTTCGCTGGTAGCGTTCGCGGTTCCTCTCAATCCATTCCTCCACGCCTTTGCGGTCAAAGGCAGCCGGATAATACTGCATCGCCACCAGATCGCCCAGGACAGTGGCCAGAGCGTCTGCATCCTGCGGAACAAACTCACGCAGGCGAAGACGGATGGTCTCCAGCACTAAACCTTGCTTTGCTAAACCTTGTTCCACAACTCCGCCCGCGGATCGTCCTTGTGAAGCTCATGCAATTCCTGCCACAACTCGCGCGCCTTCATATCATGCGCTTCAGGGACTATGATTTTGATTTCCACGATCTCATCGCCGCGCTTGTCGTCGCGGGTGGCGGAAGGCACGCCTTTTTCGCGCAAACGCAGCTTTTGCCCGCTTTGTGTGCCCGGTGGAATCTTCAACTGCGACCGGCCGTCGATGGTCGGCACTTCAATCCTGGCTCCCAGCGCCGATTCCCATGCTGCTACCGGCACCGTCACGTAAATATCGTCACCTTCACGCCGGAACACCGGATGCTCACCTACGCGGATAGTGACATACAGATCGCCCGACGGGCCGCCGTGCGTCCCCGCATTGCCTTTGCCGCCGATGCGTATGCGCTGGCCGTCGCGCGTGCCTGCTTTTACGCGGACCTCTAATGGCTCTGTGCGCTCCACTGCGCCTTCCCCGTGGCATACCGGACATGGAGGCTGCACCTTGCCGCTGCCGCCACAGCGCGGGCAAGCGACGTTGAACTTCATTCCGCCGCCGGATTGCGTAATGTGGCCGCTGCCGTGGCACTGCGGACATGTCGTTGGCGTACCTACCACGCCGCTGCCGTGGCAATTGGTGCATGTATCAAGGCGCGTGATGTTCAGGCGCATCACGGCGCCGCGGATCGCATCCCAGAAGCCGACGTTCACCTGGTATTCAAGATCGGTGCCGCGTTCAGGTTCGATTTCCGTGGCCGCTCCGCCACGCCCGCCTCCGCCAAAGATGCTGGAGAAAATATCGCGGAACCCGCCTCCGCCACCCGAGCGGCCACCAGCACTGCCGCTCATATCAGAGAAGTCAAACCCGCTGAAATCGAAGCCTTGGCCGCCTCTGCCGCCCGGTGGCGTCGCTCCAAAGCCGCCTGCGCCAAAGCCGCCACCTCGCGAATAAGCTTCCGCCGCCGCCGGATCAATATTGTCAGAGTAAAAACCGAGCTGGTCGTAAATCTTGCGCTTCTTGGGATCGCTCAGGACATCATTGGCTTCAGAAATTTCCTTGAACTTTTCTTCCGACTTCTTGTCATTGGGATTGACGTCTGGATGGTACTTTCGGGCGAGCTTGCGGAAAGCCTTGCGGATCTCCTCCGACGAGGCGGTCTTCTTGACGCCAAGTGCGCCGTAATAGTCCTTTTGTTGTGTGGTCGCCATCTTGCAGTTAGTTTGTCGAATCCCTCGTTGAAAGAGAGCCTTTTCGCCTTACGCCAATTACTAATTACCAAGTACTAATTACTGCTTGCTTCCGGCACTTTCGTCGCCTGCCAGGCCACGGCCTGCCATTTGCCATTGCGCTTTAAGAAGGTTCCTGTGTTGCGATAGTAAGCCGTCGTCGGCTTGCCGCCCTCAGTGTTATGCGCGATCAGGCGGAAGTTGACCACGACCATGTCGTTATAGGGATGCACCGTGAAATCGTCTGCTTCAAAGGTCATCTGCGGATCGCTGGTTGCGCGGACATCGATATTGCGGAGGATGTCAGCCTTTGTGACGGTCAAGCCTGTGGCGCGCGTGTAGATTACGTCGTCGGCAAAGAATTCCTGGAAAACTTTGGGATCGTTCTTCGGCACGTTGGCCAGGAAGTCGCGCACCAATTGCGTGACCTGCTGGGTTGTAGCGTCCTGCGGACCGGCAGGCTTAGTGGCCTGAGCATTGCTTTGTGCCAGGGCCATCATGGGCAAAAGGGCCGCGACGGCAAACATTTTTAGGCCACGACGTTTCATGTATTTCATTTGATCTCCGATCAGCAATTGGCAATTAGCAGCTAGCAATTAGCAAAACCAAAAACCGATTCAACCCTTGGGTGATGTCTTTGCCGAGCTAACCACGTTCAAGCTAGTTGCCATTTTCTAATTGCTTTCCTATGCCGCGCCCACTTCCTGGATCATGTACCTTGCGCCGGGCTCATCGGCCACTGCGCTGGCCACGAACTGCTGCGCCGCTTCCATGGTGTAAAGTCCGGGCATTACCACCCAGTTCACAACGTGGCTCCATCCTTCCGCCATTTTTACTACCAGATATTTTTTCAAAAAGAGACTCCTTTTGTCGCATAGGCTAAAGGCGGCTTAGCGCCGCCTTTGCCACGCCGTTAGTGCTGCGGAGAACTTATCTCTTGTCCTCCACGTCAACGTACTCTGCGTCTATCACGCCTTCATCTTTCTTCTCTTGCTGCGCAGCGCCGTTCGACGGAGCGCCTGCCTGCGGCCCTGCGGCCCCAGCGCCCTCTGTTGGCGGCGTTTGCTGCGCTTTGTACATGGCCTCAGCCAGTTTGTGAGAAGCTGCGGTCAGCTTTTCGCGGGCTGCGTTCATGGCCGCCGCGTCAGTGCCTTCCAGCGCCTTCTTGGCATCGGCCACGGCCGACTCGACCTGGCCTTTCTCGTCGCCAGAGATCTTGTCGCCGTTTTCCTTCAGCATCTTTTCCACCTGATAGACCATGCCATCAAGCTGGTTGCGGGCCTCAATCTCCTCGCGCTTGGCCTTGTCTTCCGCTGAATGCGCTTCGGCTTCCTTGGCCATGCGTTCCACTTCTTCCTTGCTCAGGCCGGAAGAAGAGGTGATCTGGATCTTCTGC
>DASXIL010000794.1:0-4579 GCA_036497985.1 Candidatus Angelobacter sp.
GCAACGTCCACGCAATGGCAACCTCACCCGCCGTAACATCATGGCGAAGACCAATTTCGCGCAGTAGTTCAACCATGCGCAGATTGTGAGAGAGGAGCGGTTCCTGGAAGTTGCGATTGCCTCTGCGCCAGTCGTCTGCCGGGAGCTTGGCAATGCGTTCGCGTGTCATCTTGCCGCTCAACAGCCCGGAATACATAGGCGAATACACGATCACGCCAATGTCGTTTCGCGCCGCGAATGGCAGAATCTCTCCTTCAGCCTGGCGCGCAAGCAAAGAGTAAGGGGGCTGCAATGATGTGATCGGCGCGATACGCATCGCACGCTGCATCTGCTGCGCATCGAAATTCGAGACGCCGATATAGCGAACTTTGCCTTCCTCTTTCAGCCGGGCAAGCTCCGTCCACGCTGCTTCAATGTCTTCATCGGGAATAGGCCAGTGAATCTGGTAGAGGTCCATCGATTCCACATTCAGACGGCGAAGGCTCTGCTCGCACTCGTACCGGATTGATGCGGCCTTCAGCGAATGTCCGATCTCACGGCTTTCATTCCACACCAGAGAGCATTTTGTGAATATATGAGGACGGCTGCTGCGTCCCTGCAATGCGCGAGCAACCACTTTCTCTGAATGCCCCAGGCCATAAGCAGCCGCGGTGTCAATCCAGTTGATGCCCCTATCGAGGCCTTCGTGAATAGCGGCAATGGAGTCTTTGTCTTTCTGCGGCCCCCAGCCAAACTCCCAGCCTCCTCCGCCGATGGCCCAGGCTCCCAATCCGATAGGAGTAATCTCAAGATCGCTGTTTCCTAGTTTTCGTTTTTCCATAATGATCCTTTTCTCATCTATTTTTTTGTCTGGCTTCCTGCCCAGCACTCGCTAGTGTTGGTTAAAACTTTCTTGTTCCAAAACTTTGGCCAACAGCTTACTGTTCAGCCACACGCCAGCTTTTATCAGGGTCGTACTGCGTCATGGAAGCGGCAATTTTTGATGTTTCGAGACCGAGGTTTTTTTCGTACACGACCCCATCCGGACCGGCGATGAATGTTTGCACACCTGAGGAACGATACTCCGCAGGATAGGCGATGAAGGCGAAGCCGCCAGGCATCTTGTCTTTGGAGAGATAGTTCTTCGCTCCTCCTGGCGCGTGTTTCCCCTGCGCTGTCAGGATTCGGAAGTAGTAGCCGTAATAAGGAACGGCGGAGTCAGTCGCTTGATCGGAAACGCCTGCGTTCACCAGCGCTTCCGGAAGCGCTCCATCCGGCTTCCAGTCCAATCCGTTGTAGGCGCCTTTCACGCCAACAAAGCGTGTTGCGTAGGTGGGCACTGAATTTGCGTCGCGCGATCTGGCCAGGTGTTCCTGCTGCGCCAGGACCAGCAGGCGAAACGCACCGATGGTCATTGCTTCATTCTGACCGATTCGGCGAAACATGATTTCGTTCAGACCGTTCCCGGAATCAAAACGCCATCTGCCGTTCTCGGCCACCAGCGGAATAGGGAAAGGCCAGTTTTCAGCGCCGACATACAGAACCAGGGTTTTGTCTGGCTCCCTTATCAGGCGGTGCATTTCCTGATATTTCTGGACAAACCCATCGCGTTCGAGCTTGTCCTCAAAATCGTCGGTCGAGGAAGTGACCTCCTTTCCTGCGCCAAGGATGGCCTGCAGCGCCTGCTCATCATTACCTTGGACAGCCTGGAAAAGAGCGTCACTGGCCTCCGCAGCTGAGGCAAATGTTTTTAGCGTCGCTTGCTGAGCAAAACTCAAGCGAGCGTAGCCCAACATCACGAGCGGAAAAACGATTGACGCCATCATCCAGATAAGTTTTGCTCTAACTTTCATATTCGTAGTCATAAATCCATCTCCAGTTCATTAAATTTTCTATGCAGCACAGCAGGAGAATTACCTGTGGCCTCCGCCGCCGTGTCCCCCGCCACCATGAAAGCCGCCACCGCCGTGAAAACCACCTCCGCCGTGGAAGCCCCCACCCAGACTCGACTGTCCGCGAGAAGACATACCTCTCACAGTGCCACCATGATCAAAGCCGCTGAAAGCGCCGGAGTGTAAACCGGGCTGATGGCCTACCGCAGTCGGTCCGTGAACTGTTGGCACGTGTTCCGGGCCAGCGTGAAAGCCCAGACCTCCACGATTCAGACCAACTGGACCGTGCCCAAAATCCGGCCGCCGATAATCGAAACCTACTCGGCCGCGATTGAACGCATCGTGGTTGAAAAACGTTCTGCTGTGGGACTCAAAGTGATGGTGATCGAAAAGAATGTCGTGGTGGCGCCAGTCAGAGTCCCAGTGGTGCCATCCCCAACCAAATCCGCCAAAGAAGCCAACGCCAAAGCCCAAGCCAAACCCAATGCCTGGGCCGGCAAGAAACAGTCCTGGATAGTCATACCAGCCAGGCCATACTCCAAGGGGCGCTCCATAGACAAGCCAGGGATCGTATGACGGCACATAAACGATCTGGGGGTCGGCGGGCTCAATCACAATTGTCTGCCCCTGCTGAGATACATTCTCTTGCGACGTGCTCTGTAAATTCCCCGCCTTCTGTGCGCGTTGGCGCATCACTTGCACAGCGTTCAACACATCCTGCGGCTGATTGACATACGCATCACCGAGTGACGAAGTCCAGGAAAGGTTCTTGTCCATGTTTCCTAGCACCGAAGGGAATTCTGTGAGGGCTTTGATACTTGGGTCCCAGGGCTGTTTGTCGACTTCCTGGCCCAGTTGCTCTCCCTTGAGATCCGGGTTCTGCTGTAGCCAGCGATCTGCTTCCACAACCTGATCGGGATAAGTTGCGCCTGCCAGAATCTGTGCGACCAGGCCATCTGGATACAATGCAATCGGCGCTACCAGTTGCTGGAGCTGTGCCGGAGTCTGCTTCGCGTCCTGAACAGGCACCTGCGCTCGTTGGTCACTTTGATAAGCAAGCGCGGCGGGCACCGTGGTAAATACAAGACAAGATAAAAGTAAGACAGATAAAATTTGTTTTAAACGTTTCATAACTATTTCTCCTGGTGGCGTGATTGCCCTACGGCAGTAGCCACCGCAATAACACACGGGCATAGCAGATGGTCACATTGGCATGCGATTTCTACGTCCTCTCGTCCTCTGGCCCGACAAACGTCCCCGCAATATTCGTCTTCGCCTGGTACATCACAAAGGCATGTGATCTGCGCACATTTTTTTGACGTTGGACTGATCATTCAAAGCTCCGTACTTCAACCTTCAACTCCATCCTGGTTCAGTCCAATTTCTCTGACTGCATTACCGGCGCCGTAATGCCTTCAGGCTGTGGCTGACTGTGTACCAGCACTTTGACCTCGACGCGGCGGTTTAACGCACGTCCCTGAGCGTCGGTGTTTGGCGCGTCAGGATGGGTTGAACCGTAGCCAACAGGAGTTACAATGCGGCGCACGGGTATGTCTTTCATTTCTTCCAGATATCTCGTTACCGCCTCGGCCCGCTCCTCGCTCAGTTTCTGATTCAACTCACTTGGACCTGAAGCCGACGCATAACCGCTGATCTCGATCACGTACCCGTCGAGCGATGACGTGGCGGCCACAAGCGTGTCCAGATCTTTCTTCGCGGCATCGTCTAAAGCAGTCTGATCATTCGCAAAATAAATGCCGGCTTCGGCGACGGTCTTGTAGTCGTCCAGGTTTGACATCCTTGAATTCACGATCTGGAGAGCCTGGGCATCAAGAATTCCCACCGCAGCTGCTTCTGTCGCAATCACTCCAGCTTCATTGGCGGTAGTTTGCGCTTGTTCGGCCGTCGATTGCGCATCTCCTGCCGCAGCAACGCCTCGGTTCGCAGTGGACTGGGCGCGCTGGGCAGCATTCTGATTGGCCATAATCTGTTGCTCTTCGGCGATTTCAATGGCGAATGTGTCCGCAACAAAAGAGATTTTGTCTGCCTCAATCTGTCCTTCAGGATTGCCAGGACCTTCTACCGTTATTGGCAGGCCAGGTATCAGGGACCTTGTATCCATCTGCGTATGGCGGAAGAACAGGATCTTGCCGCGTTTGCGTTCGACTTTGGTGTTGGCATTGAGATCGACAACAACGACTTGATTTGAGCCTCTGTCAAAGACATCGACGAGATTTCCCTTATGAGACAGGATTCGCCCGGTTACTTTGACTTTCTTGCCGGCCTCAATGCTCCTTGCCACGGGCTGATCGGCGTATGAAAGACTTCCGAGAAGAACGATACAGCCTAAGTATGCTGGTACTTTCCGCTTCCACAAATTGAGTTTCACTGAATTCCCTCCGCTTACCTGAATTCGCAAGAGCACCAAGGCTGCACTCTCTGCGTTATTCATCAATGCATCTTGCTTGCCATTGCCGAATTAAGCGCTCATTGCTGGAACTGATTGATTACGCGAGCGTTCACAATGCTTAACAATTACTGGAGTCGAAGTGACTGTCTGTAGTTCGACACCTGGCGAACCGATGACAATTGGCTTAGCAGCGCCCGCGCATGCTCCAGCGAACCTGGCTGTGATCGTTACTGAAGATGAAAAGAGCCGAGCTGCGCGGAGGTGCGGATGGCTGAGCCCATGAAGACCAGCGCAAATT
>DASXIL010000795.1:0-4723 GCA_036497985.1 Candidatus Angelobacter sp.
CCTTCCGGCTTCGCATGCGCTCGCCTCAAGGTGGGTTAACTTGGCGACGCGCCTCCGGCGGTTCCCTGTCAGCTTGCAGCATGCTTGTTAAGGCTGGTGTCAATGCATGTTACCAGTTTACAAATCTGTTGTCCGATGGAATTAAAGCGGCATACAATCGGAATCGACTGTGAGTATGCCTGTTCCTTTTTATCACGACTGGAAATTTTGGTCTTTCGCCGTGGCGTTTACCGCCCTCGTCCTGACTCAACTTCCCCCGATTCGCCTTTGGTTCAAAAGGGCTAGATTGGATGTTGAAGTCTATACCAATATGGTGATTTCACAACATTTGGGAAATCCGAATGTTGTTCTTCATCTAATCCTCAGCAATATTGGTGGCCGTGAAGTTAAGGTCAAAGAAGTGGAGATGATAATTAATCCTAGTACTAAGTCTGAATTAGTAATGCCGGGGAAGAACTATTATCAAAACCCGGGCGACAAGGCGAGTGTACTGTTGACTCATCTTAAATTGAAACCACATGAAGAGTGGTCGCACGTAATAGCATTTTTCCCGTCCTTCTCTCGCCAGGAAGAAAGGCTTGTCAAAGAGATGCAGCTCAATATTAAGAACGATATCAACAGACAAATTAGGGAGATGAAGGATGCCGGCAAACAGCTACCTCCCGACGGGGTTATTGCAGCGGACGCAAATGTTCGTCCGATAATGGCATTCTTTTTGAGCAAGTTTTGTTGGAGTTCTGGCGAGTACGTAATGCGACTCAGAATTCAAGCGGAGCCACAATATGCGTCGTGCTCTAAAGACTACAAATTCACGATCTTTGAGTCGGACTCAAAGGACCTAGAAAACTATAGCGAGAACTATAAACGGGGCTTTGGCGTATATCTCGATGATCCGAACTTCCCCCACGTTAGAGTGACGGTAAGCGAGGCTTGATCGACGGTAAGGTGGCGCTTCGCTATGCTGCGCGCGGGCCTACGGCAGCAAGGAATGATTTTTGACAAGCCTTGCGGCACGACTCCGCAGCCTTCGGTTCGCTACGCTCACGTCAGGCAAAACGCTCAAGTCGTGCCCTGACACTTGTGTTGCTGGTCTGCGCTTCGCGTCGAAAGAGAATTCCAGTGTCGCCCCGCCGGGGCTCGCCTGTTAATCGAAGCGTACCCAGCGCTGACGCGCTGGGCTCAATAATTTCGCGCCTGACGGCGCTGGAGTGACGGCGCGAAAGCCTTTTTTTCGTCCTTGAGTATTTCCAAGCAGAAGAAGCACAAGGTCCCTCACCCCTACTCGCGCGCTGGTATAATCGCGCGCTCGCTTACGGGGTTCGGGATGACGAGCTTTGGTTTTGGGGAAAGCGTGTTCATCTCGTGCTCACCGCTTCTTCTTGTGCCGCTTCTCCGACCGCTTGGGCTTCTGTTCTTCCATCACGGCAAACTGGACTTTCTTCTGCATGTGGTCAATGCGGTCAACGATTACGCGAACTTTGTCACCGATGGAGTAGGTCTTCTTTGAGCGCGCGCCGATGATCTGGCGGGTGTTTTCGTGGTAAGAGTAATTGTCGTCTGCCAGGGAGTTGAGCGGCACCAGGCCTTCAATGAACAGCTCCGTCAACTCCACGAAGAAGCCGAACTTGGTGACGCTGACGATCAGGCCGTCAAAATCCTCGCCCACGCGCTGCTCCATGAACTTGAGCTTCTTCCATTCCAGCAGTTCGCGTTCGGCCTCAGCGGCGGCGCGCTCGGACTGGCTGGAGCTTTCAGCAATCTCATGCAGCTCAGGCTCAGAGATGGGACCGCCGATGGGTGTGGATGAAAGACGACGTCGGGCCGATGAGCCTTTTTCCGCGCGCTTACTCCACGGCGAGTGGGCTTCGTGTGTCTGCTGGGCGCGATGGCGGACCTTTCCACCCACCCTTTGCGGCCAATGACTACTCGTGACATAAGCTTGATCGTGGGCCGCAAAGGATGGGGCACCCACATCATCGTTATCGTGCGCAGCCGAGGGCGGCTGCGGTCCACGGCCACCGTGAGCCGCTCGCGTTGGACCGCTTTCTGAGGGTGAATGGCTTCTGCCTGAGCTGTGCTCCGCCAAGGATGACGAGTCCGCTTTATGGTCAGAGCGCAGCACCCATTTCAGAATGCGATGGATGATCAGGTCAGGGTAGCGGCGGATAGGCGAGGTGAAATGCGTATAAGCATTTGCGGCCAGGGCGAAGTGGCCGTCGTTGACTTCAGAATAGCGCGCCTGCTTGAGCGAGCGCAGCATCAGGAAGGAAAGCACGCGCTCCTCGGGCTTGCCTGCGATCTTCTGCACCAGCTTCTGGTACATGCGCGGCGTTACGTGGACTTCTTCCGGCAGTTCGACGGTTGGGGCTTTGCGTCCGCTGCCGTAATGCGTGCGTTTGTCACCGCGCGTTTGCACGCGCTTAACCGGCAGCGAGCCGACGCCGAGCGAATAGCCAAAGCTGGCGGCGATGGTCTCAAAGTCATAAATCCGCTTGGCGTCCGGTTTTTCATGGATGCGATACAGACTGGGCACGCCGCGCTGCTCCAGATGTGAAGCCACCGTCTCATTGGCGGCCAGCATAAATTCTTCAATGAGGCGGTGGGCCCAGTTGCGCTCTGACGCCTCAACGCTCTTCATGAGGCCATGCTCGTCAAACTCAATCACCGGCTCAGGCAGGTCGAAATCGATAGACCCGCGCTTGACGCGCTTGCGGTTGAGGATCTGCGCCAGCTCATACATGAGGTCAAAGCTTTCCGACAGCTTGCCGAACTTATGCCGCAGGGCCATGTCGCCTTCGATGACGGCATTCACGTCGGTATAGGTCATGCGCTGGGCGGAGCGGATCACGCCTTCCGCCAACTCGTAATACGCAACTTCACCGTTCGGTTCAATTTCCATCACGCAGCTCAGCACCAGACGCTCAACATCAGGGCGCAGGCTGCAAATATCGGTGGAAAGTTCCAGCGGCAGCATGGGCACGGCGCGGTCAGGGAAATAAACGGAGGTGCCACGCTTGCGCGCTTCTTCATCGATGGCCGAGCCATCGTCAACGTACTGGGCCACGTCAGCAATGTGGACCTGAAGCTCATAGTTGCCGTTATCGAGCCGCGTGACGAGCACGGCATCGTCAAAGTCGCGGGCGGTCTCGCCGTCAATGGTGACGATGGGCAGGTGGCGGAAGTCGCGGCGCGCGGCAATTTCTTTTTGCGGAACGACCGGGTTGATCTCCTGCGCTTCTTCCAGCACCTCCGCCGGGAAGATGTGCGGGATGTGGTGCTTGCGGATGATCATTTCCACGTCCACGCCGAAATCGTCTTCATAGCCGAGGATTTCGGTGACGCGTCCGCGCGGGCTCTGCGTGGCGGAAGGCCATTGGATGATTTCTACTTCTACGACGACGTTTTCCAGGTCGTCCCAGGATTTGCGCTGGGCTTCTTTGCCAAGGACGCGGTGTGGGCTGGAGCGGTCAGGACGCTTTGGCGTGGGCGCTTTCGCGTCTCGGTCAAGTTTCTCGTGCGCAGCCGGGGGCGGCTGCGCTCCACGGTTCTGGTGGGGACGCAGGTCGCGGTCTTCGTCGGATGGTCCGCCTTCTTCGTCTTCCGGCTTGGAATATTCCATTCCGGGCGGGATGTTGATTTCCATGGCCAGCTTTTCATCGATAGGCGAAACGTAATTGCGGCCGCTACCGTAGTGGAAGATGCCGACGACGGTTTCCTGCTCGCGCTCCATCACGCGGACTATTCGGCCTTCCGCCTTGCCGTCATGCCGGAGGCGACCCATTTCCACCAAAACTTGGTCGCCATGCATGGCGTTGCCGACTTCCGGTGGAGGAATAAAGATATCGCCCTGCAGCTTGCCCTGGGCGCGGGCCGGGAGGGATCCGGGTTCGGGGATGACGAAGCCATAGCCATCGCGGTGCATACGTAACCTGCCTACGACCAGGTCCTGATTGCTGGCGGAGGTTGGCAGGCCCCAGCGCTCTTTGCCAATGGCGATGAGCTTGCGCTGGCGCGTCATGTCCCGGAGGAGCTGTTGCAGCGTGCGGCGGTCTTTGCCCTTAAGGCCCAGGTCATGGATGAGCTGTTTGAAGCCGGCCATGTGCTTGGGCTGTTTAGAGACGTAATGGAGGATCTGTTGTTCAGTCAGCATTCAAATGATTACGTACAAGAATTGGTTAAAAGCATGGCAATAGCAATTTGGTTAATGGTAAATTGGTAACCGCAAATCAGGGAATCGGCCAGTGGGAGTAGGTGCAAGTTGCGAAAATCACCGATTCCTCTTAATCCTATCCTAGCGCGAAAAGGATTTTCCTTCTAAGGGGCTTGCCCGATATAAGAAATGCCAACAACGGAGGAATATTTACACCAGTCAAGCAGTGCCAGGGGAGACGGAGGCGGTTGGGCGCTGCGTGAAGGCATGGCCAAACCAGAGTTTCTGGAGTTGGCGTGATAGCCGGGAGTTTGGTTATTAACGTGCCATCGCCTTACTTGGTTGTCCCCCCAACGGCCAATATGTCTTTCATAGCAGCGGGCGAAAACGTAGCTGGCTGCGCATTACCATTGAATCGAAAGGAAGTAGAAAATAATGTGGAAGCCTGCTAGCACGACGCCGACGAATCCGAACCAAAAACCAGCAGCGGAACCGGAGAAACCAGTTATGAGCAATACCCCTACTCTGCCTAGCGAGCCGACGCCGGTCGCCGCGCCTCGCAATGCCGTTCTC
>DASXIL010000796.1:0-5556 GCA_036497985.1 Candidatus Angelobacter sp.
GATGCGGCGCTTCACCAAAAGGCTATAGAAATCAAAATCTCAAATGACGAAGTCGAAAACGTCCAAAAAGCCAAAAAAGCCCCAGAATCCGGTTCGACTCCCTCGTTACCGCCCTGCCCCATAGCGAGTACCCCATTAAAAATTGAATCTATTAAACTCCCAGAAAAATTCTGACAGAGACGGCATGAAGCAACAGAAAAACGTCATCTTCTGGGGGGCTGGCGCCACGGCGGCGCTCGGGATACGGACGACCGTGCAGCAGGAGCGATTCATCCGTCTCATCACAGGTGTCCACACGGCTGGCAAGTCGTTAAAGAAGCGCATCGCTGAAGCGCTTGGTCAAGACGTGCCGGAGCGGTGGCATGCCGCTCTCTTCGACCTGATCACAATTCTGGGCGATGGTGATATGGCCTATGACAGCATCGACGTTATCGAAGACGCGCAACTTGAGTCGATGCGGCGAAACTGGCGGGAAGGAGCAACGGACGACGAACTCCGGCGAAGGATCATCGAGCTGCGTCTGGTTTATGACTGGCCCGCCTTGAAGTCAGTCGTAAGCGTTTGTCCGGGCAGTTCGACGGACAAGTTTAAGCTGAACGATCTGTTCAATTTGTTGGACATGCATATTCTGCCTGGTGCTGGCTTCCGTGCACCAGTGCGTCACGGAAGTTCAGACGCGGAAGATCAGGCGAGACAATTCCTTGATGCGCGGCGGCTCATCGGCGCGAAGAATGCTCTTCTTATGATTCTGATCGCGTCATTCTATATAGATTATCGCGAATGTATACGGATGAAGCGCGGTCTTCTGCAGAAATACTGCGATTTTGCATCCACGCTGGTGCGGCGTATGCAGAACAAGGGAATCGACCTTGCCCTTCAAGACAACCGCCTTGACCAGCCCAGGTTCTATAAAGGCGACGTGAGCTTTGTGAGCCTGAATTACGATCCGATTGCACTCTGGGTGCAGTTTAACGCCAACCGCGAGCTGAATCAGAGCGCAAGCGTTCCGCATATTGGATCGCCAGCCGTGCCGCTTCATGTCTTTCATGATTTCGGCCATTTAATTCCCGCACGGCGAATAGGCAAAGGCGATGCCGAGTGGCCCTGGTATCCGATGAACGAGGCTGCTGTCCAACGAGTCAATGAAAACAGAGCAAGCGATTCGAGGGTCAGGCTGACTAAATTCCTATTTCCGCACGGCTGTCTGTGCTGGAGGGAATGTCCTGATTGCGGCAAACTTTCCACGTATCATGGCGACCAATGGGGGCTTGATGCTCGCGGCTTGTTCCCGCCTCCACCTCTCCGCGCTTTTGATGAAGGTTCATGTCCTGATTGGATAAAAGGCCAGGAACGCACCCAGCGAGAAAAAGGTAAGGTAGACGCCCGGGGGTGTCTCCATTGTGGCACGTTGACCTATGCACATCATACACAGGCGGTAATGCAAAGCTCGTTCAAATCCACGCCGCCATCCTTTATCGAAGAAATCCAGCGCGACCTGCGCGCTACCACGATGGAGGCAGACCATATTATTTTCATGGGATATTCATTACCGCCGGACGACGTAACTTATCGGGCATTTTTTTCTGCCAGGCGGCAACGCGGTGAAGGGCCAAGGGGTGAGGTGCTTTGCACGGTTGTCGACAAGTGCGATGACGATCCGGGCTGGTATGGACCGAACGAATTGAACATGATGATGGAAAGGTTCCCGGAAGTTCATCCCGTGAGAGCAGCGCGAGACATATTTGGCAATGGCAATGTTCGCTTTTATGGTGGCGGAGTTCCTAATGTATTCCTTGAGGGAGATCAGGCGACAGACTGGGCACTGGAGCGTCTGTTGAACTGGACATAATCTAAAATGAGCGCACTTTTTGACGGGGTGGCCCACCCTTTCGCCCGGTTCTAGCGAAGGGTGGGGTGTTAAAGCTAGAGAGCTATTCTAGGTTTTGCGTTTGAGTTTGGGGGAGAATACTCATTCTCTCTCGCTTGCGCGCTGTCCATTCCGACTCAATCTCAACGACGCCTTCGATCCCGGATCTCTTTACCCCACGCTTCGCCAAAACCGGGCGAAAGCGTGGGCCACCCACCTCCGTACCAGCGGCGCACGTTCGCATTCATCAGCCTCGCCAGCGTGTTGCTTAGTTCCTTCGCCCACTGTCCTTACGCACACTCTATTGCGCGTCCTGATTCCTTGTTCTGCTGGATCGCTGACTTCTGTCTTAGCTAATGACGGACAGCAAAATCGGATGTTAGTCGCACCCGAAGTTGCTGGGGTCTCAAGCGCGCGGCAAAGGATAGGCCGGGCTGGAGGGCCAAAACTTAAATCCTAAAGGAGAAATTCAGCATGACACGTAAAAGCATGACATTAGCACTGTGCTTCAGCCTGGCAACCGTGACTTTTTCTTCAGCCGCATTCGCTCAAGGCCGCTCGGGGTCTCGTGGCGGCGGCGGCCAAAGCGGCATGGGTAGAATGGGCATCCCGTCCAGGGGCGACGATCGCGGCGGCCTCAACCGGCATCCTGAGCTAGGCGACGATCGCGGCGGCCTCAACCGGCATCCTGAGTTGGGCGATGATCGCGGTGGCCTCAACAAGCACCCTGAGTCGCGCGATGATCGCGGCGGCCTCAACAAACACCCTGAGCCGGGCGATGACCGCGGCGGCATCAACAAACACCCCGAACCGGGCGATGACCGCGGCGGCATGAACAAACACCCCGAACCGGGCGATGATCGCGGGCGTGGCGGCAAGCATCCTGAGCCGGGCGACGACCATAAACGACGTAACCGCTAATTCTGACCACCACCAACCCACAGGGCCGAGCGCTGCTCGGCCCGTTTTTCGAAAACGAAATGGCCATGCATATTTGATTTTGGGGGCACTTCTGTTTGCCGACGATGCACAAAAGCTTGCCGAAAAAGTTGCGGTACATGTCCAAGATCGCGGCGATTTTCGCGAGGTCTGATAATACGCACCGGAGTTGCACTCAGCCGATTGCGAATCTGCTGATGGCGTGCTTGTAACTCTTTCCAGCTCTGCTGCTTACATCATTTCACAATAATACGTCTTATCAGATATGGCCATTGTCCTATTTCGCTATTGATTCGCACAGAAATTTTTACTAAAGTTGATCAATTTCGCCTAATTCAGATTTCAAGCAGTGTTTAGTGTCTGGGTAAAAGGGCGGGAAAGAGGACTTAAACCATGGCGTGCGGAACTGCTAACGGTAAACCATTGACGACCACTGAACAGGAAGATCATCAACAGCGAGACCTGGAACAGCAGGAGGGGATACAGGATCGGGCGCAGGCCCTGGCCTTAAAGCTGGCGCGAACTTATGAAGAGCTGACGAGGCTTCTGGAGCGGAATCCGGCGATGAAGCGGCAGATCACGGAGGGCGAGTCCAGGGAAGACAAGGTTTACCAGAAGCTAAAACAGAGGCTGAAGATGGCAGACATGGCCCCGCGCTGCCAATGGGTGAGGCAGGACGGAACGAGCTGCCGATCACCGCAGATGAAGCAGCACATTTACTGCTTTGCTCACAGGCAGATGATGGAGGCGCGAGAGCTGATGCTGAGGCTGCCGCCGCCGGAAGACGCCAACGCGATCCAGGTTGGGCTGATGCGGATACAGAAGGCGGTGATTGAGGACACGATCTCAATGAAGAAGGCCGGACTGCTGCTGTATTCCATGCAACTGGCGCTGACGAACGTGGGCCAGACGACGTTTGGGAAAGCGAAGGATGAAGAGATGGTGCGGGAAACGGTAGATGAGGACGAGGCATTCAGCGAACACCGAAAATCTTTCACCGCAAAGGACGCAGAGGACGCAAAGGAGATCGGGACATCGATTCATCGGGACATCGGGTCATCTGAACACCAAAATTTACCGCGGATGAACGCGGATGAGCGCGGGTTGGGGAGTCGGATAAAGCCAGTGGAGTGGAGGCCTACGCCGGACATGTACAGAATGGACACGCCGGAAGGGAGAGAGGCTTACGAGGCGAGCTTGCGGAGCAGTGACAAGCGAAGGGCCGCGCAGTCGGTGGGCGCACCCCAGCCCGCGCAAAAGCGGCGCGGTCCGGGGACCCTGGTCGTCGCACCTGAAGAAAATCCTGAAACCTACGCCGTTCTGGGATGACTTGGGATGCGGTGGGATACCAGGGGAGGGGTAGGCACGATCGGGTGATCCCGTGACCAAGGATACGAAGGAGCGCAGGGGAAATCGGCGGATCGGGAAAAACAAAGCCTTACCGCTGAGCCACGCTGCTGTGACTGAACTGGAAAGAGCCGCCCAGGCGGCAGGGAAGTTTAGATCTTTGAAAAAGTGAAAACTGAAACCATCAGCTGTGGTTGGTCTGGAAACGTGGGACGCTTGCAGCGGCTTAAAGCCGCATCATCGTAAGAGCGTATGACGGCCCGAGTAAACGATTGATTCGCTATTGCTTCGCTCGTCAAAATGCGTTAGGATATTCCATTCACCGCAAAATGTTACTGTATCAGTTCTCATTGAGGAGTCACTAGATGCCACCAATCGCACTTACAGACAAGGAGCGCGCCATGATGTTGGGGATGGCCACCGCCGCGCTCCAGCACGCTTACGCGCCATATTCAAAGTTCCGCGTCGGGGCCACCGTCATTACTGACGATGGCCACCTCTATACCGGAAGCAACGTGGAAAACGCTTCTTATGGCCTCACCATCTGCGCCGAGCGCGCTGCTATTTTCAACGCCGTCCATCAGGTGCAGGGCAAGCTGAAGCTGAAGGGCATTGCCGTGGTCACGGAAAATGACGTGCCATGTGCTCCCTGCGGCGCTTGCCGCCAGGTGATTGCCGAATTCGGCGCTAACACGGCTGTCGTCTTTCGCGGCCAGACCGACTACATGGAGATGAGCATCGCCGACATGCTGCCGGAAACGTTCCGTCTGACCTGATTGCTTTCATGCTAGTCACAGACCTGATCCGCCGTAAGCGCGATGGCGCCGAGCTCCAGCGCAATGAAATCGAGTTTCTCGTCAACGGCTACACCCGTGACGAGATTCCCGACTACCAGATGTCGGCATGGCTGATGGCCGTGCTGTTGCGGGGCATGACACGCGCTGAACTTGCCGCGCTGACTGAAACCATGCTGAACTCCGGCCAGGTGCTCGACTTCTCTGAGCTTCCGGCGGCCAAGACTGACAAGCATTCCACCGGCGGCGTCGGCGACAAAACGTCGCTGATCATCGCGCCCATCGTCGCGGCTGCAGGCTTGTATGTCCCCATGATCAGCGGACGCGGCCTGGGCCATACCGGCGGCACTCTGGACAAGCTGGAATCCATTCCGGGCTTCAACGTGAATCTTTCCGTGGCCGATTTCCGCCGTGTGCTGGCTGAATGCGGGGCCGGACTGATCGGCCAGACTGCCGAAATCGCCCCTGCCGACAAAAAGCTTTATGCGCTGCGCGACGTTACCGGTACCGTGGAAAGCCCGTACCTGATTTGCGCTTCCATCATGAGCAAGAAACTGGCGGAAGGCATAGACGTTCTGGTGCTGGATGTAAAGACCGGCAGCGGTGCTT
>DASXIL010000797.1:0-4540 GCA_036497985.1 Candidatus Angelobacter sp.
TGCCACCACAAATTCTTATCGTGCTCTTTTTAGCCGGGTGATCTATACCGAATGGCTTTTCTTTGCTCTGCTGGCAGCCGGTATTTTTCTGCTGCGCCGCCGTGGTCAGTACACACCAAAATTTCTTGCCTTTGCCTATCCGCTGCTCCCGGCCATTTCGTTTGTCACATCGGCTGCCATTGCCATCAACCAGATCTGGGCCGCTCCGCGTGACAGTTTTATTGGTCTTGGTTTGCTTCTTATGGGCCTTCCTGTATATTTTTTCTGGGCCTATCGCAACACGCCTGAGAAAGGACGCAGAGGACCGAGCACGGATGCCAACGATCGACTTTCATAATCATTTCTATCCTCCCGAATACATCAAGGCCATTGAACAAGGGCCGAGCGCGGTCCGCATTACGCGCGATTCGGCCGGAAATCCCTGCCTGCATTACCCGGGCGATTACAACGTCGCGGTGCCCGGCCATCGCGACATTGAATATCGCGAGCAGGTACTGAAAGATTCCGGCGTTGACACTCAAGTCATCACCCTTACCACGCCCGGCACACACATTGAGGGCGCAGCAGCGGCCGTCCGGCTTGCAAGGCTTGTGAATGACGCCTTTGCCCGCGTTGTTGCCGACAAACGTGGACTGTTCGTTTCTCTTGCTACGTTGCCGCTTTGTGATCCTGCGGCGTCTGTTACTGAACTGCGCCGCACTATGGAACAGCTTAAGTTTCGCGGTGTAATGGTTTTCAGCAACATCAACGGCGTCGCCCTTAGCGATCAGAGTTTCTGGCCGCTGTGGGAAGCCGCGAATGAACTCGGCGCCATCGTTCATATTCATCCAACAAATCCTGTCGGTGTTGAAGCCATGCTGGACTATTGGCTCATGCCGCTCGTCGGGTTTCTGATGGATACAACTCTTGCTGCGGCCAGTCTGGTTTTCAGCGGAGTGGCTGAACGTTTTCCGAATATTAAATGGGTGCTGGGACATCTGGGCGGCGCTATTCCGTATCTGGCAGAGAGGCTGGATCGCGGTTATGAGGCGTTTGCCGACTGCCGCAAAAACATATCGCGAGCACCGAGTTCCTACCTCAAAAAGTTTTACTTCGACACAGTAAACTTCGATCCTCGCGCACTGGAACTGGCGGTGAGCTTTGCCGGCGCCAGCCAGATTCTTGCCGGTAGCGACTATCCGCACCAAATCGGCAGTATTCCCAAGATGCTGGAAAGCCTGCAAGCCATGCGGATCTCTGAAGAAGAGAGGAACATGATCTTGGGCGGTAATGCGAAGAGGTTGTTGGGGATTTAGTGGTTATTCACCGCGGAGGCGTGGAGAAAAAGGAATGAGGCGCAGATGAAGTTTAATCCCACCCTTTTCTCCGAAGCTGCAAAGAGCACACAGCTTCTCGAAAAGGATGGGGCACCGGCGAAGCAAATGCAGCCAGCCACGCGGTTGAAGAAGGCGAACATCGCTGTGCCAAAGATGGGTTTGATAAGAAAGCACAGGATTGTAGAGGAAATGGGTACTTTCTTCTTGACAACCCACGATGTGAGCTTTAATTTACAGGGTTTAGTTCTACTAAGGGTTTAGTTTTACTCAGGGTTTAGTTCTTACTCTTAATTCTTAGCTCCCATTCATTAGATGTTTCTTATTTAATGCATTCCTAAGCCGAGGAATTTAACAAAGGATGGTGAAAGAGAAGAATGGCAGATAGGAAAAGGAAAAGCGGACCTGTCAACGCTTTGAAGCAGCTCGAAAGTCATGTACTGAAACGATTTCATGACGATTTGAGAAACCATCAAGATGGAGGCTTTGGCGGTCCGAATAACCCTACATGTGACAACGTTCGGCTTGCGATCATGAGCGCTGGACAGGTATTTGGGCCGTACACGGACAGAAGAATCTTGGTTTTACGCGAATTAATTTTGCGGGAATTTCTTCAACTTTATATTGAGTGGAATGGTATTAACGGCAAAGGAAGCGGAGCCGCTGCCGAGCGCAAGAAGCTGCACAAATTGTTATCCGGAGTCATCCGGGATTTTGCGAGGCTTCGCAAACAATACAGCGATGCCATTCACCTGCTCATGAATAACGAGACAATTGATCAAATGATCCTGGCTTTTGGGGAGCTCGAGAGAAAACATCCGGAAAAATTTCCGACAATGCGGGTTGGACTCAACAAGTACCGGGGAGCACGCAAGAGAGCGTGGAACCGGGGCAAGCAGGAATAGAGTGGCAAGCAATGTCCCGAGCGAATAGAGCAGTTACACTCGAGCCGTAACGTGAGAAGCGATCAGTACAAGCCGCGCACACGCGCTTTGCGGGTATATGCTTTCGATCCTTCACGGCAATCCAAACTAGACAGGCACCTTATCGTGAGAGTTCCCTATGAAATTCTCAAGAAGGGGCCGTCCGGCGAATTAGTGGAGGTGGTGGATTATGATGCGTGCAACCGATGCTACTATCCGGGAATAAACCTGGACGACGACGTTATCGCCGGGCAGCTAGGCCACCGCCCGTCGGAATCCGACCCTGAATTTCATCAGCAGATGGTCTATGCCATCGTCATGGACACAATCCGTCGCTTTGAGTCAGCACTGGGACGAAAAATAAAATGGCGCAACGCAGAGAATGGTCAAAATGCCAAGGGAAGGCCGGCGCGAAAGCTCAGGATTTTCCCGCATGCCATGCAGGAGGCGAACGCCTTCTACGATCCGAGACGGCACGCTCTGTTATTTGGATACTTCACGGCGGCGGAAGGCGAATCCGGTGTGAACCTGCCCGGGCAAACCATATTCACCTGCTTGTCGCAGGACATCATCATTCACGAAACGACCCATGCCATCCTGGACAATATCCGAGATCACTTTGACGAGCCAACCGGGCCCGATGCCGCCGCTTTCCATGAAGGCTTTGCAGATATCATTGCGCTTTTACAGCATTTCAGTTTTCGTGCAACGCTTCTGGACACGATTCAACGGACGGGGGGCGGGATCCACCGTTCCAGTCTCACGCCTGACATAATCGCGGTCAAGGACGGTCCGATCATCCAGGCCGAAGTAGCCGAAGACAATCCGATGGTCGAGCTGGCGCGGCAGTTTGGCGAGGCGATTGGAAACCGCCGGGCTCTTCGTCATGCTCTAGGTACGGCGCCGAACCCGGAACTGTTGAAGCGTTCCTTCGAGCCGCACGAGCGCGGTGGGATCCTGGTTGCGGCGATCTTTGACGCATTTTTCAGTGTATACGTACAGCGCACACGCGATCTTTTCCGAATAGCGTACCCTGACGGACGAAGCGTGGTGCCAAATTTCCTGCATAATGACTTGGCTGTACGGCTGGCCGATGCGGCCGCAAAGACGGCAGCAAGGCTGCAAAACATCTGCATTCGCGCCCTGGATTATTGTCCACCTGTCGACATAACTTTTGGAGATTATCTTCGCGCGCTTATCACGTCCGACCGTGCGGTTTTAGAGGACGATCTTGGGTTCAGGACCGCGCTAATACGTTCTTTTCGGGCCAGGGGTATTCAACCCGAAGGAGTACGATCTTACGCGGAAGAAGAAATTGCCTGGAAGCAAGTTGAGGACAAGAAATATCCCAGCCAGCGATGGATCTGGGGATACCTGAACAGGTACGAAGAAGAATTCACGAAAAAGTATCTGAAGGAGTTTCGCGAGCGGATGGAGCGCATCGCCTATCTCGTAAAAGAAGACCTGGGATTTCCGGGGGCACCGATTGACCTCGGTCCCTGGAATACCATCCACCGCGTGATGCCGGATGGTTCGCTGCAACCTCAAATCATCGCCCAATTCCTGCAATCGCGAGAGGAAACCGTGGATTTAGACGGAGTGAAACTGCCCTTTACGTTCCGCGGAGGCACGACCCTCATTTTTGACCGCGAAGGATGCATCCAGTACTCCATCGCTAAATCCATTGGGAACCAGTCCCGCCTGGAGGCGCAGAAACAATATCTCACACAAAGAGCATATGGTTTCCCGCTGGCGCCGTACGCGGATTTTGATCCCAGCCGGGACACCAGCTTCCGCGCCATTCATCGGGGATATTAGCAATGCCTAATAGAATTCGCATGTACCGGACCGGATTTGGAGACTGTTTTCTGTTGACTCTCCAGAGCGGGAGACGGCAGTTTAACGCCCTCATCGATTTCGGAGTCCATACCGGCGGGAACATAGATACCCTTGGAAAGATCATGGAGGACATTGAAGTCGAAACCAGCCACCGGCTAGACTTAATCATAGCGTCGCACGCGCATCAGGACCATATTTCCGGCTTCGGTAGGTTCCAATCCAGATTCGCGAATTTTAGAATCGACGAGGTTTGGCTTCCGTGGACCGAGGACCCCCGAAATCGCAGAGCAAACCTCTTAAGACAGAAGCAGGCCATTCTCTTTGAAAAATTGCATTCCGAAATCCAATTCATGCTAAGAAGACGTGGCGCGCGCCCTGAGCTAAGAACGGCCTTGAACGTACTGCTTAACCTGCGTGGGAATGAAAAAGCTTTGCGGGCCTTGGCTACGGCCTTTGGCACCAACG
>DASXIL010000798.1:0-3073 GCA_036497985.1 Candidatus Angelobacter sp.
ATCGAGGCACACTTCAAAGGTCTGGCGTGAACAGGTCAACGGCCGGCTTAGGTTGCGGTGTCGGCAGCCAAAGATGAAATCCAGTGTCCAAAGTAAGTTCTCATTCATGGTGTTAGACCGAGCCGTTTCATTTCCACGGTCTAGATAGCAGGCGAATCTTAGATTTGAGGCATGCTAGCGGGCGGAGACTGCTGGAGCAATTCCTCATGAGGATGAACATGGCTTCAGTGAAGATTCCTAAGAGGCGTTCCGCCGCAGGTCAGATCCTGTAATACAACTTGCGACTTAGACGGCAAGGCTTTTCAACTACGTGCGGCGACCGGCGTATTGGGACTACTCAATCCCGGGCCTGGGATTTTCAGTAACCCTTGCCAATGAACCCCACGGCCCGCCACATCGCGCCATTCGGGGCCTATTTTCCGATACAGCAAGTAACGATGCGCTGTCGCCGTGGAACTGTCATACTATGTTAACGAAGTGAGCGAAGCGCAGGACGCAGCGATTGCCCGGTTCGCAGTCAGCGGAGTGGTGAGCAGAGACAGACTAGCAGGCTGTAGACCCCGCGACCGGAATACCCCTCGTTTAATAAGAACTAGGCGAGCCCAAGAACGGGATTTATTCAGCGCCGCGACGAATATCAATATTTTTTGACGTCGGATTGCGTGGGGCGGATCCGGCCTCTTGCTGAAACGATGGACTGGCGGAGGAAACCGTCTCGGCATCTCCGGTTCGGGGCAGGGCGAACTGTACTCAGCGTCTGTGTACACCCGTCCAATTGAACAAGTTTTGGCGGGTGGGACAACTTTTAGGTTTTTCCGATCATCAAAAGTTCCTGTTGCCGCCGAAACGGGTGGTCGATCAATCCAAGTTCCTTTCCAGCTGTCACGCGAAAGAGCTTGTTCTTGCTAACTAATTTTTTTCAGTGTTCTTTCGCGCAGTCCAAGTGAAATGTCGCGAGGTGCGCGATGGAATTCCTGAGGGCTCTTTTCTCTTCCAGCCTGTACATGCCTCATGGGTATCGTTTCCTGTGGAACCGTGGCCTAGTCGGTCTGCATGTTACTTCTGAATTATTGATGGCTCTATCTTATCTTTCGATACCCTTCACGCTGATCTACTTTGTGCGCAAGCGGCGGGGTCTTCCATTTCATTGGATGTTTGTCTATTTTGGCATGTTCATTCTGGCCTGCGGCACCACCCACGCGATGGAAATCGCGACTTTGTGGCATGCAGATTACTGGCTTTCCGGATCCATCAAGGCGATCACGGCTTTTGCTTCTGTCTCCTCAGCTATATTGCTGATGAAGCTGGTTCCCTATGCGCTCACGCTGCCGAGCCCAGGCGCACTTCGGCTGCAAATCGCGAACCGGCGGCGGCCTGAAGACGCGCTCAACTTGGCGCAAATGGAACTGGAACTCAGCGTGAATGAACGAACGGCGGAGTTAAGGAGAGTCAACGAGGATTTGCTGGGTGAAATCGAGCGATGCAAACAATTGGAGCAAACGTTAAAGGATAGCGAAGAGCAGCTTCGGCTGGCCCAGGAAGCCTCAGGCCTGGGCGTGTGGGATTGGGACCCGCGGGAGGACAGGACTGTGTGGTCCGCTCAGCATTTTCGAATTTTTGGCCTTGAGCCAAGCCCGCAGACGTTTGATCAAATGAGCATGGTTACGCTGGTTCATCGCGAGGACCGCTCGGATGTGCGACTGGCTATGCGCGAGGCTCTTCGACCCGGTGGGGCATTTGATGCTGAGTACCGAATTCAGCGCCCGGACGGTCAGCTACGCTGGGTGATGAGCAAGGGGCAGACTCATTGCGACAGCACGGGTCAACCGGTCCGGATGATCGGCGTGACATTGGACGTAACCGAGCGCAGGCAGACGGCGGAAGAGTTGCGGCGAAGCGAAGAACGATTTCGTCTGCTGATTGAAAGCATCGCGGACTATGCAATTTTTTCGCTGGACCCGGCTGGATTTGTCACCAGCTGGAACAGCGGAGCGGAACGCATCAAGGGATATCGGGCACAGGAGATCATAGGACAACATTTCTCCTGTTTCTACACGGACGATGATCTCCGCAAAGCGGCCCCAGCCGCGGCTCTGCGGAAAGCGGCTGCGGAAGGCCGGTTCGAAGACGAGGGATGGCGGCTACGCAAAGGCGGGTCGCGCTTCCGCGCCAATGCCATCCTGACTTCATTGCACGACCAGCAAGGAGAGTTGATCGGTTTTGCCAAAGTTACCCGGGATCTGACGGAAAGCCGCCGGGCAGAGGAGGCGGTTCAGGCAGCGCACGCTGAGCTGGCGCGGGTAGCCAGAGCGACCACTCTGGGGGAACTAACAGCTTCGATCACGCACGAGATCAATCAGCCGCTGGCCGCGATCGTCAACAATGCCAACGCCAGTAGAAGAATCCTGGCCAGCGCGACACCGGATCTGGAAGAAGTGCGACAGGCGGTTACCGAGATTGCAGAGGCGGGTACACGGACAGGGGAAATCGTTTCACGCGTCCGCGGGTTGCTGAAGAAGAGTGCTCCGGAGAGACGCCCGCTGGATATCAACCAGGTGATTCGCGAGGTGCTGGCCCTCATCCCGAATCAGTTGGAAAAGCAATACGTTTCGTTGGAGGTGGAATTAATGCCCACGCCCCCACCGGTGCTGGGTGATCGAGTACAGCTACAACAGGTTCTACTGAATTTGATCATGAACGGTATCGAGGCGATGAATGTGATTTTTGATCGGCCGCGCGTGTTGATGATCCGATCGGACGCGCGTGAATCAGAGCTGCTGGTCATGGTGAAGGACTCCGGCAGCGGGTTGGATCCGCGGCATCTTCCGCACATCTTCGATACGTTTTTTACCACCAAGAAAAACGGAATGGGCATGGGATTGTCCATCAGCCGGTCGATAATTGACGCTCACAGCGGCCGCCTTTGGGCAAGCTCTGATCGCGCCGCTCAAGGCACAGCCTTCCACTTTTCCTTGCCGGCTATCACGTAGTCACAGCCATGGACGAAATTCCGCCTGTTGTGTTTGTCGTGGACGATGAGGTGGCAGTGTGTATCTTGCTTAAGAGGCTCTTA
>DASXIL010000799.1:0-3795 GCA_036497985.1 Candidatus Angelobacter sp.
CCGCGCCGTGGACGACCTGAACCGCCACGGCATCACGCACCAGAAAATTCTGGTTTTTGCGGCGCTACTGGTCGGGCTGGCGCTGGGCAAGGGCACCTTTCAATTTCTTACCCGCTGGCTGGTGATCGGCGTCTCGCGTGAGATTGAATACGATCTCCGCAATGACATGTTTCGCCATCTGGAATCGCTTTCCTATTCTTACTACCAGAAGAACCGCACTGGCGACATCATGGCCCGGGCCACCAATGACCTGAATGCGGTGCGCATGCTGCTAGGTCCGGCCATTATGTATACGGCAAACACGCTGGTATTTACTGCCGTGGCCCTGGTGTTTATGTGGCAGATCAGCCCCAAGCTCACGCTGTATGCTTTTGCGCCCCTGCCTATCGCCAGCATTGTTGTGCAATACATTGGACGGCGAATCCATGAACGCTTTGAGAAAATCCAGGCGCAGTTTTCCGATATTTCAGCCCGTGCGCAAGAAAACTTTTCCGGCGCGCGCGTGGTCCGTGCCTATGCTCAGGAAGAAGCCGAGATCGCGCTGTTTGAGACCAGCAACCAGGAATACGTGACGCGCAGCCTTCCGCTGGCCCGCCTTACCGGCATGCTGTGGCCGACTCTGGAGCTGCTGCTTGGCTTTGCCCTGGTGCTTGTGCTGTGGCTTGGCGGACGTGAAGTGCTTCTCCACAAGATCAGCCTGGGCGATTTCGTCGCTTTCAACACATACATCGTCATGCTTACGTGGCCCATTATCGCCCTCGGCTGGGTCATCAACATCTTTCAGCGTGGGACCGCATCGATGGGCCGCATCAATGAAATCCTGGTGGCCCGGTCTGAAATTACCGACGCGGAGGTCGCGCCTGACCTCAAGACTGCTACCACCTTGCGCGGCGAGATCGAGTTCCGGCACCTTGATTTCAGCTATGACAGCGTTCCAGTTCTCAAGGACGTAAATCTCACGATACCGGCAGGCACCAGCCTTGCCATCGTTGGCCCGACCGGCTCTGGCAAGACCACGCTTGTCAACCTGCTGCCGCGCATTTATGACGTGGCTCGTGGTTCCCTCTTGATCGATGGCCGGCCCATCCGCGAATATCCACTGGAAACTCTGCGCCAGAACATTGGTTTTGTTCCGCAGGAAACTTTTCTTTTCAGCGACTCCGTGCGGGAGAACATTGCTTTTGGCGTGGAGACATCGACCGACGAGCAGGTACACAGTGCCGCTGAAGCCGCCAATATCGCCGGCGATATTGAGGGCTTTCCTGAAGGTTACAAAACCATGGTAGGCGAGCGCGGCATCACGCTTTCCGGCGGGCAGAAACAGCGCAGCGCGATTGCTCGCGCCATTATCCGCGATCCCCGCATTCTGGTGCTGGATGACGCGCTTTCCAGCGTTGACACTTACACGGAAGAAAAAATCCTCAACCACCTGCGCGAAGTAATACGTGACCGCACTACCATTTTTATCTCGCACCGCGTCTCCACTGTCCGCAATGCTGACCGCATTGCCGTGCTGCATGAAGGGCGCGTGGTGGAACTGGGCACCCACGAGGAACTGCTTGCGCGCAACGGCTACTACACTGACCTTTATAACAAGCAGTTGCTGGAAGAAGAATTGGCCCGGGTCTAAAGCATGAAGCGCGTGGTGGTGGAAGAACTGCTCGATAGCGATGCCGGCACCCCGGGCGAAGTCGCGGGCTCGCTCAAAGACCTGCGGATGTTCAATAGCTGGTTCGGCGGTGTGCATACCATGTCCAGCTTGCTGCGCCGGGTAGCGCAGCAGCGCGGACTAAAACAAATTTCCTGGGTTGATGTGGCCGGCGGTGAAGGATATGTTGCCACGCGCACTCAGCGGTCTCTGGCCCGCTCAGGCATAGCGTCGCAACCGGTTATTCTTGACCGCGCTCCCACTCATTTGAGCAACACCCATCCGGCGGTTTGCGGGGACGCGCTGGCGCTTCCCTTCCGCAATAACAGCTTTGACGCGGTGGGCTGCTCGCTTTTTCTCCATCACCTTGAGTCTGCTGAGATTGTCCGTTTCGTTCGGGAAGGCCTGCGCGTTGCGCGCCATGCATTTCTCATTCAGGACCTGCAACGCCATCCGCTGCACCTTGCGCTTAGTTATCTGGGCATGCCTCTCTACCGCAGCCGCATCACACGGCATGACGCTGTGGCTTCGATAAACAGGGCTTACACTGTGGAAGAAGTCAGAGAGATTCTGGCCCCCGCAGCTGCAGCAGAGAACATCGAGATTAGAAAGTTTTTTCTTTTTCGCATGGGAGTAATCGTTTGGAAGCAGCCCAATATGATCTGATTGTCGTGGGCGCGGGGCCAGCCGGTTCTGCGTGCGCGATTACCGCTGCCCGAGCGGGCGCCAAGGTGTTGCTTCTGGAAAAAGACCACTTTCCCCGGCAGAAAGTCTGTGGTGAATTTGTCTCTCCGGAATCTTTAGGATTGCTGCATGGCTTCCTTCAAGACGGACAGTTTCAATCTTGCCCGCAGGTCGTCTCGTCACGAATATTTCTGGATAATAGAATCCTCAAGCTTCCAGTCTCACCTGCCGCGCAAAGCATTCCGCGATTTGATCTAGACCCAGCACTTTTTGCGGCTGCACAAAATGCAGGCGTTACAGCCCGTGAAGGCATGGCCGTCAACGAGGTGCGGCGTGCTGAACTTTTCCACGTCCGTACTTCGGAAAGCACATACGACGCGCGCGCCGTCGTGAATGCCACGGGACGATGGTCAAAGCTCACGCAGTTTGATGTCGCAGGAAAAGACAAATGGATTGGTTTGAAAGCACATTTCACTGAGCCCTCGCCGCCGCAGTCGGTCGATCTTTATTTTTTTTCCGGCGGCTATTGCGGAGTCACTCCAGTCGGACCAAATTCAGTCAACGCCTGCGCTATGGTTCGGGCAGATGCGGCCCACACTCTGGAAGACGTTTTCGCTAAAGAGCCGCGCCTGTACGAACGCGGCCGCTCGTGGCAGCCATTGTTTCCCACCGTAACAACTTCGCCGCTTTATTTTCGGGAACCAGAAACTGAATCGGACGGCATGTTTCTAGCGGGTGATGCCGCGGGTTTTATCGATCCTTTCGCGGGCGACGGGATCTCGCTGGCCCTGCAAAGCGGAACACTCGCAGCGCAATCGATAGCGCCATTTCTGCGTGGCTCCAGTTCGTTGGAGCAAGCACACCAGCAGTATCAAGCCGCGTACCGTAAGCGCTTTGGGCCGGCATTTCGCAACGCGGCCCGCCTGCGCGGCGCACTGGCTGCACCCAAATGGTTCCGCAGCGCAGCACTGGCATTTGCAGCTGTGCCTGGAGTTGGAAAGATGCTGGTCAGAGGAACGAGAGCGCGTTAATTTCAACATCGAAGGCCCCCGTAAGCCGAAAAAACGTGGGAACATCTAAAGATGCGAATTACAGCTAACATTGATGACGACACTATTCGGCTCGTTAAAAAGTACGTGAAAGCCCGACAGGTGAGTTTAGGTAGAGCTTTGTCTGAACTTGTACGGCAAGGAGCAGGAAGAACTTCCTACACGCTGCGTTAACGGTCTGCTCATCTTCGATCCGGGGAAGAGGTCTCCACGAGTGACAACGAAGAAGGTTCGTAGGCTTCTTTAGAAGTCCATGTGTGCAACTCAGTGCGAAGCCGATGCCGCCCTGACTCTGCGCAAGGCACGGCGCACAACGGAAAGCAAATCGGGGACTTCAAAAGGTATTACCAGACAGAATATCTTTGTCGCGTCCACAAAAGCGCGCACGCCCGGGTCCGATACGTCGGAAAGAAC
>DASXIL010000800.1:0-5348 GCA_036497985.1 Candidatus Angelobacter sp.
ATTTGTCCGGCTCGGGGCAGCCGCCGGCAAAACTCCCCAGCTCACGCCCTGATTCCAATTCGCTCACGGTGAACCCTTTTGCGCCCTTGGCCATCACCAGCCACACGTTTTCCGGAGAGAGCTCGATCAACGAACCGGTGCCCGAATGCACAACGCGATTTCCGCTCACGTCCCACACCGCGGCTTTTTCGTCGCCTGCTGCCCCCAGCAAATCGTCTTGGCCGAATACCAAAGATCTCACATTGCTGGTTTCCAACTTGTGTGTGACCTGGCCTGTGGCAACGTCCCAGATCTCTACGTGGCCGTACCGTTCTGTGGCAATCGTGCTTCCTGATTTTGAAATGGCAATCGCGTCGGTGGAATAATCCGCGTGCATGGCGGCCACAGGCTGTCCCGTCGTCAGGTCGAATACCGTAATGGGAGAAGGCGGCGTGACGCCGCTGCTGGAACTGCGCGACGCTTGCGCCACCGCCAGACGGCTGCTGTCGCCGGAAAACGCCATGGCGGAGACCTCAGCGTATTCCTTCCACTTGAGCCGCATCTTGAAGTGTGCAACTTTCTGGTCCAGCAGCAGGCGCAACCAGCGCACAAGAATTTCTGTTGGAACTTTGCCCACGCCCGCGCCCTTGTTGTATTTCACCTGGGGAGGCATCTCTCCATCCAGGCTGCGGCCCATAAAATAGACCTTGCGGTCTGAGAGGCGCACCAGAATTGTGCTCCAGGAGGGAGCGTATCCCGGCTCGCCGGAGTCATAGTGCCCCATCTCCACCCGTGATTCTTCCACGCAAACCAGCGTGCGTGCGCTGGCCGGCGTGGCGGCTTCCAGCCCGGCCACGCGGATCGCCGGATTGTGGGCCCACAGCGCTTTGCTCTTTTCATGATGGAAGAGTATTTGGATCGGCGCTTCCGGCCAGCCATCGGCCGGCTCCCGTACTGCGTAAGGATCGTCGCAGATTTTAGCCGCAGTGGAAGCCGCGCCGCTGACGGGCGAGGCTTTCTTTGCCTGGCCGACGGCAAGGGTTGCGGCGAAAAGGCATAGACAAAGCGACAGCTTCTTCATCATCTTCATTCACGGTCCTTGGAGTTCACGGATGACGGCATTGTGCCGTACAAGTCTGGCCCGGGGAAGTGTATTCTTTGGGCCTGCGTTACCGATGGTCCTGCCGTAGTGAGTTTTGCTTTTCTCCGTGTCTCCGCCGCGTCTCCGTGGTGAAATTGTTTTTTCTGCCGCATAAGCACGCGGCACGGTCAAAACTGGTTCATCCGTACGATCCGTGAAATCCGTGGTGAGGTTTTTGCTTTTTTCGTTGACGGCGATCTCTTTCGCCCGGCCTGGGTGGTCTATACTCTTTCCGCGTATGCCCGTAATCATCTGCATGCTCCGCGGCGTCAACGTCGGCGGCCACAACCTGATCAAGATGGACGCGCTCAAAGCGCTCTGCGTCTCGCTTAAACTCAAAGACCCGCAGACCTATGTCCAGAGCGGCAACGTCATCTTTAATAGCGGCGAAAAAGACCTGGCCAAACTTGCCAAGCGGTTACAGGACGCCATTGAAAAGGCCCACGGCTTCCGGCCCGGCGTGATGCTGCGCACCGCCGCCGAATTGCAGCAAGTGATCGCGCGGAACCCCTTCGCCAAACGCAGCGGCATCGAACCCGGCAAGCTGATTGTGAACTTTCTTGCAGACGATCCCGGCAAGCAAGCCCGGGAAAACGCGCTGGCCATCAAGATCGGCCCGGAAGAGATGCATCTCATTGGTCGCGAAGCGTATATCTACTTCCCCAACGGTCAGGGGCGGTCCAAATTTCCCTGGGCGGCCATTGAGCGCACGCTTGGAACCTCCGCCACAGGCCGCAACTGGAACAGCGTGACCAAAATGCTGGAAATCGCGGAGAAGATGGTCGCCTCGGGTTGAGACCGCTTCACCCCATCGGCGGCCCAGACGTGCGGCCAAAGACCAGAAAATCAGCAATATTCACGCTAAATTCTTGAAGGGCGTATCCGGATCGGGTATATACTCCCCTCCTGTGTTTTCACACTATTGATGAACTGGAGGAACGACATGCCTCAAGCTGTCATCACCGTAGAGCAAGAGTGGGCAAGGGCCCTGGCAAGATTCGTGGCCAACCAACTACCCCAGGCTGTAAGACAAGTTAGTGACATTCAATTGAACGCCGACCAGGTTGCTGTGTTACAGGCAGCATTTGAGAATACGTTGGTCACCAACATGGGCTGCGAAGTCACAACCCCTTGATTGGTCGCCGATAATCATGAAAGTTGGCGAGATACAACTCAGCACCTCATTCCGGCTTGATAGCCGATAAGTGAGGATCAGGTTCCGTGGGCCAAAATATTTTGCTCAGGAGAGACGTAAATGTCAGAACCTAAAGATGCACCGAAAGGTCTTGATCGTCGAGATGTGATGCGTGGCGCACTTGCACTAGGAGGGGCGTCAATACTCGGTGGCGTCGCTGCGATGCCCCAAAACGCTGTCGTTTCGGAAAGAGAATGGGCCAGAGTTCTCGCAAGACACATGGCCAATCAACTGCAGGAGGCTGCACGCACAGTTCCTGAACTCGGGTTGACCCAGGCTCAGGTTGTAGAGCTCAGGGCAGCATTTGAGAATACGTTGGTCACCAACATGGGATGCGACGTACCTATCGACCAACCGCCCTCCTGATCGCGCCTCAGCAGGGGCCGCGCGCGGCTAGCCTGTGGTGTATCAATTTCGCAAGCGAATCGCCGGACGCTCAATACTCAAGAGTGGGTCAGTTGATCAGAAATTGACCCACTATCGTTTATGCGCAAGTCCAAATTTGTGCCAACCATGAAAATTTGTCTCATCAGTGCGCCCACAGCCAACCAGTTCAATGGCCGTGCCGTGGGCGAAGCGGAAGCGGCCCGCATTATGGGCGAACTTGCGCCTGTCGGCGTCCTGAGCCTTGCCGCCGTGCTGGAAGCCAAAGGCCTGCAGCCGGAAGTGGTGGACCTGAATCGCGTTTATTACAACTGGCTGCAACAATCGAATCGAAGCAACCCTGAAGCCGATTTTTGCAGTTTTGCCGGGGATTACTTCGCCGGCCGCGACTTCGACTTTTTCGGCTTCAGTACGGTCTGCAGCAGTTACCCCGTGACGCTTCGCATCGCCGCCGAGGTCAAGCGATCACATCCGCAGTCCGCGGTCGTGCTGGGCGGCCCTCAGGCTTCCGTCGTGGATATATCCACCCTGCGCGCCTATCCCTCGATTGACCTGGTAGTACGAGGTGAAGCGGAGCAGACCCTGCCCGCCCTTGTGGACGCGCTCGCCGGTGACGGCGCTCTCGCAGCAATCCCAGGCATCACGTTTCGCCGCCATGGAGACGGAGAAATCGTGCGCAACCCGGCTGCGCCCCTGGTCGCGGACCTGGACGCACTGCCATTCCCCGCTTTTCATCTCTTTCCTGACGTGCGTCATTGCCGCCATTTTCCGCTGGAACTCGGCCGCGGCTGTCCATTTTCCTGCACGTTCTGTTCAACCAACGATTTTTTCCGCCGCAGTTTCCGGCTGAAGAGTCCGGCACAGATGATTGCCGATATGCGCCGCGTCAGGCAGACCTACGGCATCAACTCTTTTGAATTGGTGCATGACATGTTCACCGTGGACCGCAAACGGGTTGTGGCATTTTGTGAGGCCCTGCTGGAGAGCAAGCGTAAAAACCCAGAAGACACGTTTATCTGGGGCTGCAGTGCGCGCACAGACTGCGTTGACGAAGAGCTGATTGCGCTCATGTCGAAAGCCGGTTGCCGAGGCATTTTCTTCGGCATTGAGACTGGTTCGCGGCGCATGCAGAAGGTCATCGACAAGGGACTCGACTTGAACGATTCGGCGGAGCGTGTCCATTCCTGCGACAAGTACAAGATCAACACCGCGGTCTCATTGATGGCCGGCTTTCCTGACGAGACCATGAATGACCTGCGCGATACGGCCGCGTTCTTTGTGGATTCGCTGCGCTATGACCACGCCGATCCGCAACTCAGCATTCTGGCCCCGCTGGCGGATACGCCGATCACCAGGCAGCACAAAGATGCGCTGGTGTTGAATGATGACGCGGCCGATATGTCATATCGCGGCTGGCGGCAGGAGCTGCAGGACCATGCGATGATCGCGGCGCATCCGGAAATTTTCTCGAGCTTTTATTCAACTCCCCTGCCGCATCTCGACCGCGAATTCCTCAAGGAACTGCGCGACTTTCTGCTGAGCGGCATGAGGGCGTTTCGCAGGCTTCTCCTGGGGCTGCATCAGGACAGCGGCAATGTGATGGACGTGTTTCAGCAATGGCAGGCGTGGCGCACCGTGAACGGAATACATTTTTCCAACGGCGACCGCACCGTCTACTACGCGCAAAGCCAATTCCCGGTAGACTTCTTTGAGTTTGTGCGGCTGCAATACGTCCCGGCCAGCAAAGCGCCTCTTGCCATCACCGCTCTGGTGGAATACGAAGCGGCCGTACTCGCGGGCAATAGCGGCGACGGTCAAAAGCAGGTCTCCGATGACCCGTTGTTCCAGGACAGTGACGACCTGCTTTTCCCCGACAGCCGTCTGCGGCTGCTTCCGGGAGTAAAGGTCATCAAGCTTCCTGCTGACTATCAGGAGATTGTTCGCCGGCTCCGGCACAAAAGCCCGTTGCATGACGTACCCAGCCAGCCGGTGAAGCTCGCAGTTCGCAGTCTTCCGGCGGGGGCCGCGGAGGTTCGCCAACTCACTCCGCTTTCCGTCGAACTGCTGGATCTTTGTGCAGACGGATTCACGGTTCAGGAGATTACAGGAGAATTCCTGCTGCGTAATATTGAAGTTCCGGGAGTGCCCGTAGGAAAAGCATGTCTGGCGGGAATAGAGATCCTGCGCCAGCAGCGCCTCATCGCCCTGGCTTGATCAAAATTGCCTCCTGTGAGACTCCCATCCTTACGGTTGAAGAACGGTCTTGCCGTGCGTGCCGATCCCAATCTCCATGAGAGTATTTTGTGGAAACACCACATCCTGGCCTCGGGCGATGAAATGCACGTAAACCGAGCGGCTTGCGCCAAAAGCCCCCATGGCCATGCCAAAGGCCTGTGATCTCACCATCAGACTAAGCGCGATGCCTACCAGCTTGAAGCCGGCTGCGCCGCCACCAACTCCGGGCTGGGACCGGCCGGCGTCATCTGCATCTTCATGTTGCCGCATCGCCGTGGCAGCCAGGGCCAGTGAAAGCCCGGTTGAGAGATACCTGGTCTTGGGAGTGGAAGCTTCCGCGCCGCCTTCCGGATCCAGTTTCACGTGACCATCCCTGACGGCCTGAACACTTTCCAGGCTGGCCACTACCTTTTG
>DASXIL010000801.1:0-3913 GCA_036497985.1 Candidatus Angelobacter sp.
ACACGAGGAGCTTTAGGGCACAACGAAAGGAATAACTATCCTGACAATAAGAAAGTCTGCGTTGTTACTCTATTTTATTTTTCGGATTGTTGGCTGCACTGACACCTCACGGTTAGAAGGACGGTACCATCTTTTACCCCACGGGCGGTGCGAGATGGGAGAAATCAGCTCCGATCAACTAATTCTTTACGACGATGGAACATTTGAGCAGCATATGATCTCAAAATCGGGAATACATTACGATTCAGTGAACGAAAAATGGAAATACGTTGGCCATAAATCAATTCGGCTTGATTCGTGGAATGATTTCTCCGGTGCTACATCAGGCGATTTCAAAGGGATCAAAAAAATCGTTGTCCTCAGAGTCGAACCGACGCATCCGCAGATCGTCTTCTCGCCAAGCGGTTGCTATTACACACAGCCCAAGTGACCCTTACTCCAGCTGCTTTCCCTTCGTCTCCGGCAGTTGCGTTGCCATCAACGCGGTAAGCACAAACGCAATCGCGCATAAGAGAAACGCCGCGCTCAGGCCCTTCTTGTCGCCCACCCAGCCAATCGTGTAAGGCGCCACGCAGCTCAGAGCGCGTGCGCCATTGTAGGTGAATCCTAAAGCGCGTGCGCGGACGCGGGTAGGGAAGAGTTCGCTGCCGATGATCCCTGATCCGGCAAAAAAGCCTGTGCCAAAGAATCCGACGAGCGCGCCGAGAACCAGAATAATCCATTGCTGCCGCGCTGCCGCGTACATGGGAATCAGGCCGGCCGCGCAGAGCGTGTACAGAATCAGCGAGCGCTTGCGTCCCAGCTTGTCTGCCACCCAGCCATAGCACAAATATCCGGGAAACATGCCGACCAGATTCAACGTGACCAGCAAAGTGGTGGTGTTCATCAGGCCAAAGCCGCGCCCGCCTTTTTCAATCGGCAGGGTTAAATAAGGCGGCATCCAGCTGAACAGGCCCCACCATGCAAACAGCCCAAAGATGTTTAACAGCAGCAAGAAGATTGTGTTCCTGCGCAGCGCAGGGGAAAAGATCTCAGAAAACGGCGCATGCGTTGTCGCCTGATCGCGCTGCTGCTGCCACATATCAGATTCAGGCACGCTCTTCCTGATCCAAAGCGTTACCAGCGCGGGCAGCACGCCCACAAAAAAGACAAAGCGCCAGTTCTGGTGTAGCTGGTCCAGCACGATCCACGCAGTCAGCGCCGCGGCGGCAAGGCCCCAGGCCCAGGCGCTTTGCACAATGGCAATCGCCCTTGCTCGCAGATGCGTTGGCCATGTTTCCGCTACCAACGTCGCGCCGGTATTCCACTCGCCGCCCATGCCCAGGCCAAGAACAAAGCGGAAAAAGATCAACATCACGATGGATGTTGAAAAGCCTGAGCCCAGTGAGCACAGCGAATACGTGAGGATACTCAGCATCAGCGCTTTGGTCCGCCCCATACGGTCAGCGACAAATCCAAACAGTATTCCGCCGATCCCCGAAGCCAACAGCATGAACGCATTCGGCAGCCCGGCCATGGCCTTTGAGTGGATGCCCAGCGCCGTCATCACATGGATCTGGACGTTGCTGTAAAGCAGGACGTCGAATCCATCAAGCCCCCACCCCAGCGCCGCCGCAATCAGTGTGCGCTTCTGTGCCGACGTGACCTGAGTGATCGTGGGGAGTGTGGTGGTGGCCATTGGGACGTGTGGATTCTATCAGCTTTTTTCTGTAATCCCGAACGGAGCCAGGGAAGCATCTTCTCTGAAATCCCGAACGCACAGCGTGAGGGATCTATAGCAGCGATGCTGTTTTGGGAGAATGTAGGATTACGATAGGGATCTCTCGCTGGCGCTCGAGACTTCGGAAAAAGCATTGCTCCGGGTCGGCCGAAAAATCAGATTCTCCGTGTGCCTCCGTGGTGAACAGGTTTTTCCGACCTCAATCTTCTCCGCGTCTCCGCGCCTCTGCGGTGAGCGGTCCCTTCTCAACCAACCCAAAGTACCGTTGCGCCCGCCGCACATCTTCACCAATCTGCGCCTTCAACGCCTCAATCGACGGAAACTTGATCTCCGTCCGCCGCCATTTCAGGAATAAAATCTCTACTTCCGTCTGCGCCGTTACGTCCAGTGGATGGAAATCCAGCAGATGAGTTTCAATCGCGAAGGACTCGTCGCCAAACGTGGGCCGCAGGCCGACATTGGTAACGGAATTAAAAGTCTCATTATCCACGCGCGTGCGCGTGAAATATACGCCATCGCCCGGGACCAGATCGTCATAGCGGCTCAGGTTGATCGTTGGGACAGTGTATTTGTTGCCATAACCGCGTCCGCGCCCGGGAGCGCCCGTGATGCTGAAGACACGCCCAAGCAGTCGCCGGGCCATGCTGACTTTCCCGGCAATGATGAGTGTTCGTATCTGGCTACTGGAAACTGGAATGCCGCGCACCATCATTACCGGATACACACGCACATCAAAGCCAAACTGTTTGCCCAGCTCATTCAAGCTTGCGGTATTGCCCTGCGCGTTATGGCCAAAGTGAAAATTATCGCCTTCATGCACTTCTTTTGCGTGCAATTTGCCGGCAAGAATGTCGCGCGCAAATTCTTCCGGCGTGGTCATGGAAAAGTCGCGGGTGAAGGGAATTTCCAGCAGCGCGTCCAGTCCGGTCTGCGCCAGAAGCGCTTCTTTCTTTGCCAGCGGTGTAATGAATCGCGGCGTCATGTCAGGACGCAGAATGCGGAACGGGTGCGGCTCAAACGTAACCGCCATGGCTTTGCTATGGTTCTGCCGGGCGCGCTCCGTCACTTCTTTCAACACGCTCAAATGCCCGCAATGGATCCCGTCGAAATTTCCTACGCTGACGATCGTCGGGCCAAAATCTGCGGGCACTTCCTCCAGAGAGCGGAAAATTCTCATGCGATATCGAACTCCAGCTTCAGCCCGTCATGCGCCAGGCGGACGTGTTCCGGCAGGTTTTTGTTCGTTTCGCGGTGCGGCAGATCGTGGCAAATGTGGGTAAAGAAAGCACGCTGCGGCTTAAGCTCTTCCACCAGCTTTAATGAGTTTTCAACAGTCGAATGCGTGGGATGAGGCCGGTGACGCAACGCGTCCAGAAAAAGTATGTCCAGCCCGCGCAGCCGCTCTTTTGAAGCCGCAGGAATCTCGCTGAAATCTGTAAGATAGGCTGCAGCGCCAAAGCGGAAGCCATGGATCACGGCTTCTCCATGGACAATTTCCACCGGCTCAAAGCTCGCGCCAAAAAGTTCCACCACGCCGTTAAAGCGGTTCATCTCCACCCGTGCGATCCCGCCAAATTTGTAATCCGACTTAAAGATGTAGCGGAAGATATCTTCCAGGCTGTCTGCCGCGGAAGCATGCGCGTAGAGCGGGATATTGCCTTCGCGCCTGAAGCTGAGCGGGCGTATGTCGTCAAGGCCCAGGATATGGTCCGCGTGAGCGTGCGTATAGAGGACGGCGTCCAGCCGCTTAATTTTTTCGCGAATCGCCTGCTCGCGGAAATCCGGCGTAGTATCGATCAGCACCGTGTGGCCGTCGTATTCCACCAGAACAGACGGCCGCAGTCGCCGGTCATGCGGATCGTCCGATGTGCATACGCGGCAGTCGCACCCAATGGTGGGAACGCCCATGGACGTTCCGCTGCCCAGCACGGTTAGAGTCGCCTTCATTTTTTGTCGAGTGGCGGCATTGCTCCCAGAGGCACGGCTCCGGGCTTCGTGGCTGAAGTTGCGACGGCATTCGTGATTTCAATAAAGGCCATTCGCAGTTCAAACAGCACGTTTTGCATCAGCGTTTTTTCGCGATCGGTTAAATTGCCCTTGGTTTTTTCCTGCAGTACCGCCAGCGAATCAATCGTCTGCCGCGCGCCAATAATGTCCACGCGGGGCGCCTCGTTGTCCTGCCGGATTGCTCCC
>DASXIL010000802.1:0-4174 GCA_036497985.1 Candidatus Angelobacter sp.
GGCGGGCGACAGGCACACTGAATACGACCTTGAGGTAAATGATTAGGTCCTTTCTGAAATCCCGAGCGCAGCTTTTCCGATCACTATGGTTCACGAGCAACTTTAGGCTGGACAGTAAAAATATTTAAGGGATTCTTGAAAGAGCTTTAGAAGAGGGTAGAGATCCCTCACCCGCAAAGAACGCGGGATTCGGGATTTCAAATGAGCGACGAGCTGCCTGCCTTCAGTCGCAGAGGAATGATGGCGTAGAGGAGAGTCTTGAGCGGTTTGGAGCGGAGCGACAGGAAAAAATGATAGTAGCAATGCAGGAAACAGCCAGTGAAGAACAGATCCAGCAGGTGATTGAGCGCCTGATCGGCATGGGATTTGAAGTGCACCGTTCCACCGGCGCACGGCAAACGGTGCTGGGCGCGGTGGGCGCTCGCCACGAATTTGATATTCGCGACATCGAGGTACTGCCAGGGGTTGGTGAAGCGCACCGCATCAGCTCGCCTTATAAGCTGGTGGCCCGCAGTTTTCGTCCGGAAGGTACGGTGGTGAAGTTCAAGCGCGGCGTGAGCATTGGCGGCGACGAAGTGGTGCTGATGGCCGGGCCGTGTTCGGTGGAATCGCGCGACCAGATTTTTGCGGTCGCCGAATCCGTTGCGCGCTCCGGAGCCAAGTTCCTGCGTGGCGGCGCGTTCAAACCTCGCAGTTCACCCTATAGCTTTCAAGGCATGGGTGAAGACGGGCTTAAGCTGATGCGTGAAGCAGCAGACCAGTTTGGCATGCTTGTGGTGAGCGAGGTCATGGAAATCTCGCAGATCCCACTGATGCTGCCCTATGTTGACCTCCTCCAGGTGGGCGCGCGCAACATGCAGAATTTCAATTTACTGCGCGAACTAGGCAAGGTCCGCAAGCCGGTGCTGCTGAAGCGCGGCATTGCCGCGACCATTGAAGAACTTCTGCTCTCGGCTGAATACCTGATGGCCGGCGGTAACTATGACGTTATCGTGTGCGAGCGCGGCATCCGCACCTTTGAGACTTATACCCGCAACACGATGGATATTTCCGCCATCCCGATCGTCAAGAAACTTTCGCATCTCCCGATCCTTGCCGATCCCTCGCACGGCACCGGCCGCCGCGAAAAGGTTTCTCCTATGGGCCGGGCCGCCATCGCAGCCGGGGCGGACGGTCTGCTGATCGAAGTCCACAACTGCCCTGACAAAGCCCTTTCCGATGGCGCTCAGTCCCTGTATCCTGAGCAGTTTGCCAAGCTGGTGGGCGAGTTGCGGGTAATTGCTCCCGCCGTTGGACGAAGGCTTGTTTAAAATCAATTGAATTGTTTCTCCCATAGGGACGAGGCTTCTGAGATGAAGCTTCCGGCCTGAATGGCCAATTTCTGTCTCGGAAGCTATACGTGTTCAAGCAGATCACCATTATCGGCACCGGACTGATCGGCGGCTCGCTGGCCCTGGCCTTGAAGGCCTCGGGGTTCGGAGGAAAGATCGTTGGTTGCGATCGTCGAGCAGTTGTGGACCGCGCTCGGAGCATGCGCGCCATCGATACCGGAACGGAAGATCCCGTGGAAGCCGTGGCGGGAAGCGACCTGATCGTTCTGGCCACTCCCGTGGGCGGAATCATCGACCTGATTGAACGCATTGGTCCCGTAGCGCCGCCGGATGCGTTAATCACCGATGTTGGCAGCACCAAGAAGGAGATCCTTGACCGCGCTCGTGCCGTGTTTGGCGATAAAGCGCCGCAGCGCTTTATCGGCGGCCATCCCATGGCGGGCAAGGAACACAGTGGGCTGGAAAATGCTGAAGCAAAACTGTTCCTGAATGCCGTATGGCTGCTGGTTCCGCAGGCGAACCAATCCACTGACCGTGGCAAGATCAAGGATTATTGCGAACTGCTGGAGCGAATCGGCGTCCGTATCTTGAAAATGGATGCTGAGAGACATGACCTGATGTGCGCCTGGATCAGCCACCTTCCGCAGATGATAGCCACTGCGCTGGCGGCGACCCTGGTGGAAGAACTGGGGGACAACCCTGACGTGCATGCCATTGGCGGACGCGCGCTGCGCGAGATGACCCGCATCGCTTCCAGCCCTTATTCCATGTGGCGCGACATTGCGCACACCAATACGGCCAACCTTGAGTCCGTGCTTAGCAAACTGGAGCAGCGGCTGGTGCACATTCGCGAAAATCTTCGCACGCCGGCGTTGCGTGAGGAATTTGATCACGCCAACCGCTTTGAACTGGGCACAAGAGATGTTGCCGCCACGGTGCTGGTGCTGCCGGGATGGCAGAACTCCGGCCCGCGGCACTGGCAGACGCTGTGGGAGCAGCAGAACCCCATTTTTCTGCGCGTGCAGCAGCGGGACTGGGAGTTTCCTCATCGGGACTGGTGGCTGGAGCGAATTTCGGCAGAGGTAAAATTGTCGCCCCCGCCCATTGTTTTTGCGGCGCACAGCCTGGGCTGTATCGCGCTGGCACACTGGTGCAAGGCAGAGCCTTCTGAAGTACACAAGATCAAAGGTGCGTTGCTGGTAGCGCCCGTTGACGTGGACGGCAAAGACGCTCCCAAGCAACTCAAGGATTTTTCACCCGTCCCGCGCGACCTGCTTCCATTTCCAACGATAGTTGTTGCCAGCAGTACTGATCCATATCTAACGATCCCCCGCGCCCGGGAATTTGCGCGTTCATGGGGCAGCCGCTTTGTCGATATCGGCGCCGCAGGACACATTAACGGTGAGTCCGGTCTGGGCGACTGGCCGGAAGGGAAACGTCTGCTGCGGCATTTGATTGAGGGCGAGTGAGGGCGCGAAGCGCGCCATCGGGTGATCGCCGACATCGCCGACATCGCCGAAATCGGCCCTGCGCCTCGCGGTAATAGAGTCCCGCGGATGACGCGCAATCACCCGTGGTCTCTGCTTCTCATTTGCAGCGCTCCTCTCAGCTATTTAAAATCGTCTGTTTATGAATAAAGTCGTTGCTAGCGCTGATGAGGCCGTCCGCGATGTAAAAGACGGTTCAATGATTATGGTGGGCGGTTTTGGTCTGTGCGGGATTCCCGCCGATCTTATCGAGGCCCTTGTGCGCAAGGGCGTTAAGGACCTCACCACGGTTTCCAACAATGCTGGCGTGGACGATTTTGGCCTGGGCAAGTTGCTCTACTCCGGGCAGATCAAAAAACACATCGGCTCTTATGTGGGAGAGAACAAGTTATTTGAAAAACTTGTACTCACCGGCAAGGTGGTGCTGGAACTGAATCCACAGGGCACGCTGGCTGAGCGTATACGCGCGGGTGGCGCCGGCATTCCGGCATTCTTTACTCCCACCGGCGCAGGTACTGTGGTTTCAGAGGGCAAGGAAATCCGCGAATTCGACGGACGACCCTACGTGATGGAACGAGGATTAAAAGCCGACTTCGCACTGATCAAGGCATGGAAGGCCGACCGTTGGGGCAATCTGATCTTTCACAAGACGGCTCGGAACTTCAATCCCGTGATGGCAACGGCAGCGCGGGTCACGATTGTCGAAGTGGAAGAAATAGTCGAGCCAGGGCAGCTTGATCCGGATGGCGTTCACCTGGCCAGCGTTTATGTGAAGAGGATTGTGTTGAGTACGGGACAAGAAAAACGAATCGAGAAGCGTACAGTGAGAAAAAGAGCGTAATCATTCATGGCGACTATACCGGTCAATAAAGCAGACAAACAGAAAGACGTGGAGAAGCGCGAGCGGATCGTGAAACGGATTGCCCGTGAGATGCAGGATGGTTTCTACGTGAACCTGGGCATCGGCATGCCAACGCTGGTGGCCAACTACATTGCTCCTGGCGTTGAAGTAATTCTGCAAAGCGAGAATGGCATGCTCGGAGTGGGGCCGTTTCCTTTCGAAGGCGAAGAAAATCCCGATCTGATCAACGCCAGCAAAGAGACTGTGACGGAAGTCCCGGGCACGGCATACTTTTCCAGCGCCGATTCATTCGCCATGATCCGCGGCGGCCACATTGACCTGAGCGTGCTGGGCGCTATGGAAGTGGATGAAGAAGGCAATCTGGCCAATTGGATGATCCCCGGAAAAATGGTGAAAGGCATGGGCGGAGCCATGGATCTGGTGGCGGGCGCGCGGCGCGTGATTATCGCCATGGAGCATACGACGAAAGAAGGCACGTCCAAGATCCTGCCCAA
>DASXIL010000803.1:0-9282 GCA_036497985.1 Candidatus Angelobacter sp.
CGTTAGGTTCCCTCTGAGCCGCTTCGCATAATCTGATTTAGGAGCAGACCGGTAGTGCCTTACGTCGCTCGACGCGCCATTTGGTAAAACGGGCAGATCGGTGATGGCTTCAGCAACGGTCACAGGGCGCGCGACCGTGGGAACAGGCTTCTTCACTTTTGTCCCATGCAAGGAGCCAATTACGAACAAACGCCACCGACGCTGGGGTACGCCGAAATCCGCAGCATTTAACACCCAGTCAGAGGTGGTATAGCCAGCTGCCGATAATTTCCTGAGAACCGACTCAAAGAAAAAGCCTCCCTCAGTTTCCAAAATGCCTTTTACATTTTCAAAAACTACCCAATCCGGGCGCACTTCTTTCACTATTCGCAGGTAATGTGCGAACAACCAGTTCGATGGATTTTCCCTAGAGCGCGTACGTTGGTTTGAAGTGGAGAAACCCTGGCACGGCGGACCGCCGAAAACAACAAGCTGATTTTTTGGGGATCGAAGGCTCTCTGCATCTAAATCTTTTATTTTCTGAATGTTACAGTTTAGAACATTGGCCGCGCGATGGTTCTGCTGGTAGGTTGCGGCGGCATTTGGGTCTAGTTCAACCGCAGTTTTAACGGTGATACCAGACCACTCAGCACCCAGCGACATCCCTCCGGCACCCGAAAATAAGTCTATTCCAATCATTTATTAGAAGAATGTTGCGTGAAGACAAATATGTACTTTTAAAGCAAGTAGACAAAAAATGGAAGTAATTTCTTTTAGACGGCTAGCTAATCTCGCATTTGGCAACTGTCCTAATTCCCAATTGCCTTTTCGCTGAGAATTCGCTATATTATGACAGCACCGCGTGTGCAAGATCTTTGGAAAAAATTAGCAGCTGGCAATTAGCAAATAGCCAGGCCAGGCGTTTGCGACCCTCTGCCTGTTGGGATTGGGATTGGGTGACCCAAGCGTGGCCCTTGGGCCACCCAAGGGCCACCCAAGGGCCACCCAAGCGTCACGCAAGGGCCAAGCAAGGGAGGCCCAAGCCTCGATTGGCGTAAGTGCCTTTGTTTGCAATAAAATTTGAAAAATGGCGGGGTGGGGGTGAAAATCTGGTGATCTGGGTCATCGGGGCATCGGAAAAGCAAATCCTATGATTGAGGCGCAACGATTGTTGTGCCGCGCGGCTTTCTGGTAAATCGCAGGGACCGCCGGGATCGCGCACCCATCGAAAAGCGATGGCGCGCCGGCGGAAATCTATGACCTACCCAAAATCCGCGTTCATCCGCGCTGATCCGCGGTAAAGGGGTTTACCAGTACGTCACGCTTATCTTATCCAGCCAGACGGAATACGGCGTTCCCGAGCCGTTCGCGTCCGACTGATACGCGATGTCCAGGCCGCTGCTGGAATCGGCGGTATGTTGCATGCTCAGGTTCACCACGCTGCGTTGGCCGTTCATGGTTACAGCGGTAAATATCACGTTGCCTCCAGTCTGGCGCTGGAATTCAAAGACCAGGTGGTTCCAGGTCTTGGCCGCGGGCGTCGGACACGTAGCGGCGGAAGCCACCCACTTTTTCCCGATGTTGTCCCACATGCGCCAGGCATGTCCGCCCGCCAGGTCGCACTGCGTGCCAAAGTTATAGCGCGCCCCGCCGGTGCTCTGGGTCACGTAAAACTCCAGTGCCTGCGCTGCCGCCGGATTGTCCACGTAAAAGTTCAGGTCAAAGAGAAAATGCGTGGCGCTGTTGTGCGCACCGAGCGTCTTGAACCACATCACAGCGCCAAAGCTGCTCGTCCCCGTCAGGAGCGAGAACCGGTCAGACGATCCGCTCAGCGACGGCGAGGTGATCCCCTGCGTCATGGAAAAAACCGCAGCCGGCGCTCCCGCACAGGAGAGCACGCACGTCTGCCATCCGGTGAGCTTCTGTATGTCGGGAATTACCTGGGCATTGCTTGGCGTGCCGCCGCTAGGAGTCGGGCTGGGACTGGCGCCGGGACTGGGCGCCGGGTTGGCGCTGCTTGTCACCGGCGTGGACGATGAGGACGCCATACTCCCGCCGCATCCGGCAATCGCGGTTGAAGCTGCAAGACTAAACACCACAAGACTCGGGCGTAGCAGTTTCTTCAGTTCTTTCATTTTGGGGAACTCTCTCCGAGTGGCACGATTTAGACGGTGGCGTTCTGTGGAGTCTACATAGATCCAGAGTAGATGCGGGATTTTTTATCGGGCTGCGGCTTTGGGATTAAGCTACTCTGCTTACTCCCCAGACTTTCGTGCTTTCCGTGTCTCGGCGATCTTTGGCAATTTTGGCGATCAGTGTTGTCCGTGTAAATTGGTAAGGTTTTGCTCTTCCCGATCCCCTGATCCGTTTACAATCTCCGCATGCCAATTCCTTTTGCCGAATACGCTGCGCGGGTGCAGGAGCATCTTGAGCGCGACTGGGGCATTCCCGTCGTGACGCGGGACATTCCTGATCCGCTTACGGGCGATTTGGACGGCGCCGAGATTGACGTGGATTATGCCGTTACGCCGGAGCTGCGCTTGTTTCTGCTGGGGCACCTGTTTGGCCATACCGTGCAGTGGAACGTGAATGAAAGCGCCTTTGACCTGGGACGGCAGTACAAGCCTCCGGTGGATGAAGCTCTGTTTCCTGAAGTGCTGGCGTATGAAGGCGAGGCCGCGCGCTACGGCCTGAGCTTGCTCCATCAAATCGGCATCACGGATGTGGACCAGTGGTTTTCCAACTACACGGCCGCAGACCAGGCATACCTGCTGCATTTCTATCGCACCGGCGACAAAGGCGAGTTCAAAAACTTCTGGCGGGAAGTCGCTCCGCTGATCGAGCCGAAACCGATCCCCGAGTTCAAGCCGAAGAAGCGCGTCTTTCGCATGGATGGCGTTGTGATCTGAGGATCGCGGAAAGAACAACCCTACCACTGATAAACACTGATAACACTGATCGGAACGGAGTCATCGGCAGCGGTATAGATCACGTTTCCTTCTGATCGGACGCCGAAGGCGGCGGAACGGCCTTTTCCCCTTTGCGCTTGTTTACGGCGTGTCGAAGGATGTACTCAATCTGGCCGTTCACACTGCGCAATTCGGCTTGCGCCCAGCCTTCCAGTTCGTCCCAGAGCGCGGGATCCATGCGCAGGAGAAATGATTTCCGTTCCGCCATTGGTTACCAGTTTGCCTTGACCCTCAAAGTCATCATTGCAGTATTTCGCAGGGGGTGGAGCAGGCACATTCATACCTGCGGTTCAGGTTTGCACATCGACCGGCTTCAGCCGCGGTGCAAACCCTGCCCTGCCTTACGTGTACAGCGTGCCCGTGTTCACCACCGGATGCACTTCCGATTCGCCACACAACACAACCATCAGATTGCTGACCATCGCGGCGCGCCGCTCGTCGTCAAGCTGCACCACGGATTTTGCCGCCAGCTCTTTCAACGCCATGTCCACCATGCTCACCGCTCCCTGCACGATCTTGGTGCGCGCCGCGATCACGGCTTCAGCCTGCTGCCGCCGCAGCATGGCCTGCGCGATTTCCGGCGCGTACGCCAGATGCGTGAGCCGTGCTTCGTCCACAACAACGCCGGCTTTTGAGAAGCGCTCCTGCAACTCGTCGCGCAGCGATTTGGAAACGTCGTCCACGTTGCTGCGCAGCGTGATTTCTGTGTCTTCCTCAGAGTGGTCGTAGGCATAAAGACTGGCCAGATGGCGCAACGCCGACTCACTCTGGATGGGCACATAATTCTCATAGTTGTCCACGTCAAACATGGCCTGCGCCGAGTCTTCCACGCGCCACACCACCACCGCGGCAATCTCAATCGGGTTGCCGCGCTTGTCATTCACCTTGAGCTTGTCGCCGTTCAGCGTGCGCGCGCGCAGGGAAATCTTGTTGCGGCCCAGCGGCCGCTGTCCTGCGGTTGAACTTGCGCCCATCTTGGCGGCTACGAGATTGGCCCGCCATGAGGCCGTCTGCTGCGGCCCGTTTGAGTAAAACGGATTGCCCCAGTGGAATCCCGGCGTGCGGACTGTGCCTTTGTATGCGCCAAACAGCACCAGTACGCGTGCCTGGTTCGGCTGCAGCGTGAAAAAGCCTGTCATCAGGACGACAAGAATCGGCAGGGCAACAATGGCGATCGCCAGGAGCCCGCCGTGTGGCTGGCCGGTGGTCTCAACGCCATCTTTGATAGCGAAGACCAGCAACCCAATATCGGTCAGCAAAAGCGCAATCAGCAGAACCAGCATCACCCATCCGTTTTGTACGCGAACCACTTGTTCATGTGCGGCAGTGACTTTGTTGGTGTTCATGGTTTTAGAACTTCCTTGATCTACAGGCAGCTTGTTCTCTGTCTGTTATCGAAATGATATCATTACGATATACAAAGAAGAAAAATTTATATTTGCCTTGGAATCAATTGTTTACGTCCGATTGATAAACTTATTTGGCTTGTCGGGGCCGCCTTATATCGATATCTGAGGGCCACCGCAACAAGAGATCCTTCCTTTCTTTCCTGAGGCCCGGCTACTAGCGCGATTGACGGCCTTATTCATCGGCAATTAAGATTTTTTTTCACTTCCTTGCAAAGAACGGTGGCCTTGATGAACCCTGGATCTCTCCCGTTTCGCACACTCATCCTGCGCATTTCATTGTTTGCGGCTGTGGTTGCCGTGGTGGCATTTGCTTCTGCGCAAGGCCCGGCCAAACCGGCCGGCACCGCCGACGACCTGCCGCCCGGAAGCCCGCAGGTAATCCAACCGGAAGAACTGGTCCAGGCGATGAAGACCTCTGTCTCGCAAAAGCCGGTTGTCCTTTATGTGGGGCCAAAAGCGTTTTACGCGCAGGCACACATTCCTGGCGCAGAAAACATTGGACCGGTAGGCAAGCCGGAGGGTATGGAGAAGCTGCGCGCCCGCGCCGCATCGCTGCCGAAAGATAGTCCAGTAGTGATCTATTGCGGTTGCTGTCCGTGGGACCATTGTCCCAACATCCGGCCGGCATTTGCGGAGCTTAAGAAAGTGGGCTTCACGCGCGTGCGCGTCCTTTATCTGGCCACCAGCTTAGGCGCCAACTGGGTGGAAAAGGGCTTTCCCGTAGCCAAAGGCGAATAGACTGGTTCCAAGGACAAAACCATGGCGCGCAAGATCATTCTTTTTTTCGTGGTGGCCGCTGTGGCGATGGGTATCTATGCCGCCATGCGCCGGTCTGGCCGCAACCACGTTGGCGCAGTTTCCGGACTCCGCGCCGCTCCGGACCTTTCCATGATCGATTTGAACGGCGACGCTCTGCATATGTCGAATTACAAGGGCAAGGTGGTATTGATCAATTTCTGGGCGGCCTGGTGTACGCCCTGCGCTGAGGAAGTTCCCCAGTTCATCGCGCTGCAGAAGAAATATCATGACCAGGGGTTGCAGGTGATCGGCTTCTCTGTGGAAGATGACGCCGGCGAGCTGCGCGATTTCTATCGCAAGTACCAGATGAACTATCCCGTGGTGCCAAGCGACCTCAAAATTGCTGACGGATTCGGCGGTGTTCTGGGCCTGCCTACCACGTTCCTGATCGGCAAAGACAATCTCATTCACGGCAAGCACAACGGTGCAACCGACTTCGCCGCGTTGGAACAGGAAGTGGTTGCGCTGTTGCACGCGCCGCAAAGCTAGACTGTTTTTTGCATCCTGAATGTGGTCCGTCCCAGCGGGCCTTCCAGGCTTGCGTTTAGCGTCTACAAAATGCGCAGCTTCAATCGCTGAGGTTTTTCTAACCTACGTCTCACAGCGAAGCCATGTCAATCACAAAGCGGTATTTCACGTCGCTGCGCAGCATGCGTTCGTAGGCTTCATTGATTTTCTGGATGGGAATCACCTCCACGTCGGAGGTGATGCCGCGCTCGGCGCAGAAATTGAGTATCTCCTGCGTCTCCGGAATGCCGCCAATCAGCGACCCGGCATACTGCCGCCGTTTGAAGATCAGGCTGAAGGGCTCGACCGCCGGCGGATGCTCCGGACCGCCCACCATCGTCAACGTGCCATCGCGTTTCACCAGGGCCAGGTAGACATTCAGGTCATGCTGGGCGGAGACCGTATCCAGAATGAAATCAAAGCTGTTGACGTGGCGGTCCATCTCGTTCTGATTTTTCGAAACCACCACTTCATGCGCGCCCAGCCGCTTTGCGTCTTCTTTCTTGTTGGCCGACGTCGTGAACAGGACCACGTGCGCGCCCATGGCGTTGGCCAGCTTCACGCCCATGTGTCCCAGGCCTCCCAGGCCAACGATGCCCACCTTCTGGCCTTTGCCCACCTTCCAGTGGCGCAGCGGAGAATACGTGGTAATGCCGGCGCAGAGCAGCGGCGCAACTCCGGGCAGGTTTTTCGTGTCCGGAATGTGCAGCACAAAATGCTGGTCCACCACAATGCTCTTCGAGTATCCGCCGTAGGTCATGCCGCCCAGATGCTTGTCCGGGGAGTTATACGTGCCAACAAAGCCGCCGTCACAATATTGTTCCAATCCGGCCTGGCAGTTGGCGCACGTGCGGTCAGAATCCACCATACAGCCCACGGCGGCAATGTTGCCCACCTTAAAGCGCTTCACTTCGCTGCCCACGGCAGTCACCCTGCCCACAATCTCATGTCCGGGCACCACCGGGTAGGTTGCGTTGTTCCACTCATTGCGGACCGTGTGCAGGTCAGAGTGGCACACGCCGCAATAAAGGACCTCAATTTGTACGTCCTGCGGCAGCGGCTCGCGGCGCGCAAAGGAAAATGGCGCCAGCGGCGAACTGGCCGAGGTGGTTCCGTATCCAACGGTCTTGGTCTTGGCTGGAACTGCTGCAACAAGCGTGCTGGACATGATGTCTTATCTCCTGGGTCTGGCTAATGACTGATGAATTGTGAGCGCGCGATGACGAAAAATTGCTATTGCCTTATTGCTCTTGCGCGGATGGTCCGCATGAATGCGCTGTCACCCGGTTACTTCTTTATGGATGTGAAAGCGGACTCCGAGGATTCACCGATTGGCCGACTTTAAATTGCTGGGGCTTTCAGACTGAATTGGCTTCTACAACTGGATTGGGAAATTTGAGGACGCTATGGTTCTCGCATCATCCAATTTCCCGATGACTAGATTTCCCGATGTCCCGATCTCCGGTAATGTCTCAGTTTGACCAAGCTCTTTCTAATCTGTCTTGCTGAGCGGCGCGCGAGTTCCGCTTGCGGGACGAGCGCAGAGTCGAAGCATCCCGAGGATGTGTCCCTACAATTTTGTTTCAGGGAGTTCTCTCGAAACTCTTCTGCTCAAATCATTTGTTTTCCATGGACAAGAAGAGAGGAAGCAGCTTCGGTAGAATTCCCTGATGCGGCATGGATGAGGAGGCATTCTCGGGGGTCCTTCGACTCGTCCACGGTCGCAAGCTCCCTCGGACTCGCTCAGGAAGACAGAGATAAACATTTCTATCAAACTGAGACACTACCCGATCTCCAGCTGATTTGACAGCTTCAGCAAACCCTTTAAAATAGATGAGTATTTCCCGTCGCAAGCGCCGGTGTTTGTCTGGCGCCTCATTCAATGCCGAAGTGGCGGAATTGGCAGACGCGCATGGTTCAGGTCCATGTACTCGCAAGGGTGTGGGGGTTCGAGTCCCTTCTTCGGCACTTTAAATAATTTAATGTCAATGTGTTACAGCAGAATGCGTTCTTTGACGGATATCAAGTCTTTGTAAAATATGTGCCTTTCTCCGCTGATGTGGATTAGAGTACAGTACTCTCACCCCCATATGAGGATCGATTTTCATCTTGAGCCTTTCCAAGCGGAGCGCGTCGCGAACGCATGTTTCGAGGCCGGCTTTTCAAGATGTTGCCGTCTGCCACAAAAACAGCACTATTACATAATGACCCGATCCGTAAACAAACATGTCTTGGGCGAAGTGCCCTAGTCCAATGTCATGATGGTTTCACCGGAACCGTCATACGAACGGATGCATCTCGATATTAAAATGATCGTTCTGTTCATTGGGACGAAGACCCAAGTAGCACGGAACGCTAAAGAGACGTGGATTGCCTAATCGGCGAGGTTCTGATTTCTCTACGAAACGTGGCTGCATCCAGGTTATCAGCGTCTTGGTGCAGTAGATTCCCATCTGCTCCAGTTCCGGGTTTCCACAATTCACGGAGATCACCTGCTTAGCTTGTCGTCTCAGCAGATTTACGCAGGATCGCAACTCATCTTCCGGAGTCTTGGGTACGCCGCGACAGGCTTTGCCGGGCCTGCTTACGTTCATGAAGAGAAAACTCAGCTTCCGGGCAAACTCGTCCTTGTCTTGCTCGCGTGCAGGGCCCGTCAATGATTGTTGATCGTCGTGGGCTTGCGGTTCGGCTTTTCCTGCACGGTACAGCCCACAAAGCAGCGCCTCAAGCAGCGATTTTTCTAGAGCTTTCTGCCGCGACAAGTTTGCACCTGCCCCAACCGCGACCGAACCACCAAGGCTATCTGAAAAGATGAGCGCGACGAATGTTGGAATTCCCACCTCTGTCGTTATCTCGAACGCAGTACATTCTCCGCGAATCTCTTTGGCCCATGCCTGGAAAACATCTACCAAGGGGCCCTCTTCATGATGAAGGTCCACCCGCATTCCTCCCATTCGGCACAGCCACGTGATCATCAGAGCGTCGCGCTCAATCACTTCATACAATCCGTGCAAGACTGATTGGTACAAGTCAATGTGCGCGGCCCCTCCAGTGGTATCCACCCTGACGAGCGGCTGCTGCGACTCAACACACGTGAACACGCAGTCCATTGGCACTAGAACAGGAGTGCGCCCACAAAGGTCGTATCCACACACCCATTCGACCGCCAGATCATCTGAGTAACGGACAAAAGGGAAGCTCGACGTGGATTGCTCTTGCTCGGAAAATAACAATAACGCAGGCGGGTAAACTGCACTGTCTTTGAATTTTGAATAGGAACCGATGATCGTTGCATCTTCCGGGCGTTCAATTGCCAGGATCTCGAGGGCTTCCATTGCGGCCTTTATTTTGGCAACAGAGAACGATGAATCTGCACCAAGAGCCCTCGCATAGCGACTTTTCTCGCCGTTTAATGACTGGCGGAAAATGTCAGCTACGAAGATGTGAACATCGCGGCAAGGGGCGCAACACAGATGTACAGGGCGCAACGAGTCGATCCGGGCAAAGTTTCTCACTGCTTCAGAATCGACAAGCGCCTCAATCTCCTGATTGTTCCTAAGTGGATATTCTTGGCTAAGTCCGTTGTGCCACCACGCCGCGTTAAGCTTACAATATGCCCT
>DASXIL010000804.1:0-8171 GCA_036497985.1 Candidatus Angelobacter sp.
CCAAGCGCGGATCGATCACCTCAGTGCAGGCGATTTACGTGCCCGCCGACGATCTTACCGATCCCGCGCCGGCGACGACTTTTGCCCACCTGGACGCAACTACGGTGCTTTCGCGTCCTCTGACGGCGATTGGAATTTACCCGGCCGTCGACCCGCTGGCTTCGACCTCGCGCATTCTCGACCCGCACATTGTGGGCCAGGAACATTACGATGTGGCGCAGGGCGTGAAAAGAATTCTGCAGCGTTACACCGATTTGCAGGACATCATCGCCATCCTGGGTATCGAAGAACTGAGCGAAGAAGACAAGCTCACGGTTTCCCGCGCGCGCAAAGTCCAAAAATTCCTGTCACAGCCGTTCTTTGTGGCTTCACAATTTACGGGCATGGAAGGCCGCTTTGTGAAGGTGGCGGACACGGTGCGCAGCTTCAAGGAAATCATCGAGGGCAAGCACGATGATGTTCCGGAGCAGGCGTTCTACATGAAGGGCGCGATTGAAGAAGTGCTGGAAGCGGCGGAAAAGATGAAAGCTGGAGCGGCAGCATAAGCAATGGCAGAGACCATTCAACTCGAAATCGTGACGCCGGAGCGGCTGGTGGTGAGCGAGGCCGCCGAGTACATCGAGATCCCCGGCGAGACTGGGTATCTTGGCGTGCTGCCCGGCCACGCTCCGCTCATCACGGAGCTGGCCCCCGGCGAACTTACTTACCGCAATGGCAACCAGACAAAGCGGTTGGCGGTAGCCTGGGGATTTGCCGAAGTCCTGCAAGACAAAGTGACCATCCTGGCGGAAGCCGCAGAGAGAGCCGAAGAGATAGACACGGCCCGGGCCGAAGCAGCAAAGCAAAAAGCTGAAGCCGAGTTGCAAAAGTCCGGCCTTGAGAGAAATGAGGAAGCGGAGGAAGCGTTGGAGCGGGCGAAAGCAAGGCTGGATGTGGCAGGCAAGAAGTAAATCTTACCGCTGATTTACGCGGATGAACGATGATCAAAATAAAACAGAATTCACACATGGAGGCAAAGCGCCAGCTTGCCTCTATTTTTCTTTGCGCGGAATCTTTCTGTACGGATGTTCAAAGCTGAGATAGAAGAAAACCCCTTTTTCGCCGCTCGTTGGCCCCACGCCAACCGGCACTGAAACTCCCGGCACAATTTGCAGTCCGCTGGAGAAGTTATAGGCCCAACGGATGCCGGGATTCACAAACACCTCGCTCCCCCATTGCGTTTGCCTTGGGCCAATCACCGATTCACCACGATTGAATATGGTTTCCATAAAAGCATTGAAGCGCGGATGCATCGTCCATACCAGACTGTGGCCCAGGTTGTAAGCATAGGTTGCGGCAGAGTTGCCAAGCTCATCTTTGGAGTGTGGCGTGATGGTTGCGCCCGCGTTGAAGTGGGTAGTGAATTTCTTGTTCAGGACAACGCTCATCGCCCAGTTGGTCTGCACGCCAACTCCGCCGGCGCCGCGCCCGAATTTGGGATCGCCTGAAGGAACAAGCAGGCTCAGGCGAGGAGCGACCGCAACCCTGGTATCGCCATTGCCTACCAGTTGGTAGCGATAGTTGAGCGCGATGTCACCGAGGCCTGTGCCTGATCCGGGAAAGTCTCCGGAGTGTGTAGCCAACACCGTGTAACTGAGCTGGTTTTTGGGCGCAATATCAACCGGCCATTCCTGGGTGAAGCTGTAAACCCACGTCTTGCTCTGCCACAAACGTTCAAAGTTATTGATGTGTTGCACTACGCCATAATCCTGGTTATAAGACTCTTCAATCAGAAAGCTATTGTCCTGAATACCGTTCTCATAGAGTTCAGCTTTCCAGTCATGGTAGTAGGGATCGTTGGCAGGACGTTCAGGATCGGCTTTTTGCCCCCAGGCGGCGGTAAACACATGGAAAAGCAATATGAGAGCAACCGTCTTCCGCAAGTAGTAGTCTCCCTGCTCGCTCAGAAAAGTTCGTTCGCAATAAATTTAGCTGAATAACTCCGCGGCGAGAAATTTATTCCATCTAAATTCTTGCTCATTTCAGGCAGCCGGACGGTTGCTTTCGCGGAATCGGCCAAAGACCAATTGTTTTAACTCCAGCGCATTCTGTGCGGCGTAACCTGCCTGGTCATTATCAAAGTAAATATAGATGGCCTTCAACTTCGCCGACCACTGTTCGATTTGCCGGGCCCATGCGCGCAGTTGTGCATGGCTGTAACTGCCCTGGTATTTTCCCGCCTCAGGGCCGTGAAGGCGGACATAAGCGAAGTCGGCGGTGATATCCAACGGCGAGTGATAGCCGGCAAGCTCATAAATACAGAAAGCCGCGTTGTAGCGCTCCAGCAGGCGGTTGACTTCCGGAGTCATCCAGCTCAATTCACGAAATTCAAAAGCGTAGCGGCGCTCACGCGGAAGGATCTTTAACAAACCTTCCAGCCGTTCAAGATTTACTTTCCACTTTGGTGGCAGTTGAAAGAGAACCGGCCCCAGCTTTTTGCCGAGGTGCTCAGCGCGGGGAAGAATGTTATCGAGAGCATTCTCAGGGTCTTTTAGTTTTTTGTTATGCGTGATGAATCGGCTGGCCTTCACGGCAAAAACAAAATTCTTCGGCGAGGCATCGCGCCATGATTCGAACGCTTCAATCGTGGGCAGGCGATAAAAGCTGTTGTTCAATTCCAGGGTGTCAAAGTGCCGGACATAGTAGTCGAGCATTTTGGATGACGGCGTCTTTGGCGGATAAAACGAGCCTAGCCAGTGCTTGTAGTGATAGCCGGAAGTGCCGATGCGGATATCGCAACTCATGCTGTTAGTGCGATGAAGCTGCTTGCCGGAACGTTGCAGGGTAGCAATCAACACACAGCTCTCAGCATTCAGCCAAAGCCAAAAGGCCCTTGCCGCAGATCGACGCTGATAAACGCGGATAGAAAAAGCCAGTCGTGAACCAACGCGAAATGCGCGAATCCTATTTTATTGAATTGTTCATTCGCGAAACTCATTTGCGAAATTCGCGGCTATGCCTAGTTGGTCCTTGTCTATCGAAATCTGCGGCATTAGTTGAGTGCTGATGGCTGACGGCCGCGAGAATCGGAGCACCTTAATCCTCTCCCCGGCTCGGCATCTTGCGTAGTCCACAAAAGTGGAACCGGCGTGCTCAAAGGTGCACTCGCGATTGCCCGGCGAGCAGCAGCTCTCCTCTGATTTTGATTGGCATGAGAGTTGCTGCTGTATCAGTACCCCTGGACTTGAAATCGAACGGAGAAAAGTCCTGTATGAAAAAAGCGCTCTTAAGTCTCGCAAGCCTTCTTCTCTCAACATTCCCACTTTCTTTGCAACTCAGGGCTGATTCAGTCCTGACGACGATCAACGTAGGCGGGGGAAGCGCCGGCATCGCGGCAAACCCCAGGACAAACAAGATTTACGTTGCCGTTAACCAGAGCGTTGTGGTGATTGACGGTAAAACCCAGCAGGTCACGGCGACCATCAACACCGGGGGCGGCGTAAATTTCGTGGCCGTAAATGTATTGACCAACCGCATTTATGCCAGTTCATGCTTTGGATCTCCGTGCCATATCGCGGTGATAAACGGAAATACGAACAAAGTAATGGCCAATATCCCCATTGCCAGCGGCAGCCAGATCGGTATTCAAGGCCTGGCCGTAAATCCCGTGACCGGCCGGATTTATGCCAGCGACGCGGACAACGGCCTGTTGCTCGTGATTGACGGCAAGACGAATACGATCATCGACCAGGTTTTTGTTTCTTCCCAGCCCGGCGGCATCGGAGTGAATCCCAAGACCAATCGCATCTACGTGGCCGGCACGGGCTTCCCCGGGCTGATCATGGTCTATGACGGAGCAACCGATACGCTGATCACCAACGTCCCGGAAGATTTCGGCGTCGAGGATGCAGCCGTGAATTTCCTACTGGACCGTGTTTACGTCACCGACTTAGACAAGGTCATCGTGCTTGACGGGGCCTCGAATCAGGAGGTCACTCGGCTCCCGGCTGGACCATTCGCCAATGGGGTGGACGTTAACCTGTTGAACAACAAAGTCTATGTGGCGAACACCAACGGTGGAACTATAACCATTATCGACGGCAACACCAACCAGATATTGCAAACGCTGCCGGTGCCGTCCAGTTTTCCGGCTAAAGTTGCCGTGAACCTGGCCAACGGCCTTACCTACATTTCGGACTTTGATACAGACAAGGTGATTGTGCTGCAACCGTAATAGTTTTCGCCTTTAAGATGCAAAGGAGCAGAGACCAATCACTGCTCCTTTTATATTCTCGCAGCGAGAATTCATCAGGCAAATTACGCTAATTGAAATCCGCGCCTCCCACACGCACCACGGTCCTGGTCTTTTTCCCGCGATCAACCTTTCCTTCTTCCGATGTCTGGTGCGCCCATGCGCCGAAAACCTTGTTACCGAACGCCGAGATCGCGAGGTAGTCGCCCAGGAAGTCGCCTTCGGCGTTAAATACGTCTGGGTCCCATGTGTAATTCTGGAAAGTTTTTGCGCCGTCAGTTGAGCGAGCCAAAGTCACCGTGGTTTGCTGGTTGTCCGTGCGGCGATCATAAAAGATGAGATTCACAGCGCCGCTTTGTGGATCGACAGCCATCCATTGGAAAAACTGGTCTTTGCCGTTATGGATAGGATCGGTGTTGACGCGGACAGGCGCGCTCCAGTTTTTACCGTAGTCGCCCGATGACGAAACGAAAACATCGACGTCACCGTTAGAGTAGTCACTCCAGGCAACGTAGAGATTGCCGCCATGCTTCTTGCCGTTGATTTCGCGTGGGGCCATCCCGATCTGGGGAAAGCCATTGGAGCGTGACACGCCTGTAATACCGAAATAGCCGGGGCCGGCCGGGATTATCCGGCGATCTTTGCTGAAGCTATGGCCTCCATCGCGGGAGACAGCCATCATGATGCCATCGCGGTCGTCCCAGATTGTGTACAGCGCGCCGTCAGTACCAACCACGCCGTGAAAGCCTTCCAGCGCGCCATTGTCGTCACGCGGCAACCCGGGAACGCTGTTCAACTTGATCGGTTGCGACCATGTCTTGCCGTCATCCGTGGAGCGCGAAAACATAAGGTCGCTTGCGGCAAGAGTGAACTGAGTCCAGCCGATATAAAGATTTCCGGCGTGTGTCCCGCTGGTGTCTGCAACGATCCAGGGTTTGTCCTCAAAGGGAATGCCCGGCGTGGATTCATGGGAAATCACGGTGACGGCGTCGGGCTCCCAGTTCTGGCCGCCATCGAGCGAGCGACGGATGAAGATACCGTTGCGCGTCGCGCCCTGCGCCCAATAGTTCGTGGAGCCAAGCTTGTCAAAAGCGATATAACAAAGGATGGCATGGCCTGACGCGTCATATGCGAGAGAGACGTCGCCGGAGACACGGTAATTCTTTGGCGCAGTGCCCTCTGCTACCTTCCATGTCTGGCCGCCGTCTGTGGAATATGCAGCGCTCGCGTTGACCTGCCATGCCGTCACCAGTTGCTGCGGATTTTTTGGATTCACGGCGAGCGTGGGTTCATTGAAGTAGCCGGCCTTGGGAGTTATGTCCACAATATGGGCCTTGGGAGCGGGTGGCAATTGTTGCGCAAACAGGCTGCCTGCATGGAATATGAGCAATAAGCAGAAGATTTTCATAAGTCAAATCGGAACACATTCTAAATGAGCGGGTTCATCTGCTCACCCCGGCGGCCAGCTTACGTCTTAATAACAGATATAATCTGCCTTTCGCCCTAAACATTCCTTCTGAGGTAATTTCACATGCGTAAACTCCTGTCGCTAGGCTCCATCATTGCGTTGGCGCTACTGTTCTGTTTTTCACTGAGCGGTTTAGCCGCCAACCCAACCGACCCTGCCGCTCCTTCCCAGGATGGCACCATGCCCGCGCTTACCGCCATCGCCGGGCAGGGAATGATGAGCAATGAAGCCTATGACGACCTGGAAGAACTTTCTGACTACATTGGCGGCCGCGTGACCGGGTCCACGGAAGCCGGACAAGCCATCCAGTGGGGTATGCAGAAGATGCGCGCCATGGGGCTTGAAAATGTGCGCGCGGAAAAGTGGCAGATCTCGCGCGGCTGGACACGTGTTTCCGCCAGCGCGGAACTGGTTGTTCCCACCCACCGCCGCCTCACCGTCGATTCCATGGGCTGGGTCGGATCCACCAAAGAAGGTGGAGAAGAAGCCGAAGTGGTGCCGGTAAACTCCAACCATCTTGAAGACGAGATGAAGAACAATTCCGCTTCCTGGGCCGGCAAGGTTCTGCTGATCGTGAAAAAAGGCGCTGCGCCGCCGCCCAACCCGAACAATTTTGCCCGCTTTGGCGACTTCCTGAAAAAAGCGCATGACGCTCACGCCGTTGCCATCATTGGCGGACAAGGCGGCGGATTTCCCGCCGGCATGCACCTTACCCACACCGGCGCCATGGGCTTTGACACGTACTATGAAATCCCCGTCGTCAGCATGATTGCTGAAGACCAGCAGCAGCTTGGCCGGTTTCTTGATCAGGGCAAGCGCGTGCGCATGCTGATCAACGTGCAAAATCGCGTCACCAGCGGCCCGGTAGATACCGCCAACGTGGTAGGCGAAATCCGCGGAACGGAACATCCTGAACAAGTAATTGTCGTGGGCGGCCATCTTGATTCCTGGGACCTTGCAGATTGCGCCACCGACGACGGCTGCGGCGTAGCCACAACTCTGGGCGCGGCCAAAGCCATTAAGCTGAGCGGCTTCAAGCCCAAACGCACGATCCGTTTTGTGCTCTTTACCGGTGAAGAGCAGGGCCTGCTCGGCTCGCTGGCTTACACCAAAATGCATAAAGACGAACTACCCAACCACGTTGCCGCACTCGTTCTGGATAACGGCCAGGGTCCGGTCGTGCGGCTTGACATGGGCGGCCACGATGACCTGATTCCCGCAGTGGAAAAGTTTTCCCAGTCCGTAAAGTCTTTTGGAGAGGTTGAAGTGGACGACAGGACCGTCTTCGGCACCGACGCAGGTCCGTTCATTCTGGTGGGACTGCCCGGCATCAACATGGGCCAGGATTCGCCCGATTACAAATACACGCACCACTCTGCCGTGGATACCTTTGACAAAGTGAAACCTGACCTGCTCACCCGCGACGCCACCGTCATGGGCCTCACCGCTTTCTGGATCGCCGATCGCCCTGAGCGCCTGGCCAGCCCGTGGCCTCCGGAAAAGACCGCCAAGATGCTGGTGGAAAAACATAATGACACGATGCTCAAGGCTTATGGAATCTGGCTTTTCGGCGATCTGGGCAAGACCGACGAAAAGAAGCCTGCAACGCCGGCGCCGCCAAGCGGAGGAGAGAACTAGGTAGCCCCTCCCCCCCATCCCCTTCACACGATTATATACTTGACGAAGGTAATCCATTCTGCTATTCTGTCTCCATGTTGGAGATAAACATCACGGTTTCTTTGGTTTACGGGGTTCCGGCAAAGCGTTTTTCTCCCGCAATTTCTGCAATAGTTCGTTTCTCAGCCCTTGCGCTAATTTCCGCATCGGCGTTCTCTGCAATGGACTCTTTGCTTTCTTTGGAGGCGTTTTAGCCATGACACTCCCTGAGGTTAATTCTCTCTATTCGACTGATGAGCGGTGCCGCGAGTTGCTGGCAAAACTCCGTTGGCCTATGGGCGTTGAATGCTTGCGCTGCAAGAGCAAAAAAGTTTATGACCTTCCGACACAAAAGAAGTTTGAATGCGGCGAATGCGGCTATCAATTTTCCGTTTTGACGCAAACGATTTTTAACGATACTCATCTTCCGCTGGAAACATGGTTTATGGCCGTCCTGCTGCTCGTAGAAGCGCGCAAGGGGATAAGCGCGAATCAGATCAAGCGCACTCTTGGAATCAGCTATAAGACGGCATGGTATCTCTGTCACCGCATCCGCAAGGCAATGGCATCTTGTGACAAGCCGATGCTGGACGGAACGGTAGAAATTGACGAAACCTACGTTGGCGGAAAGCAGCGCGGCGGCTATGGTGGACGCGCAAAGGGCAACAAAGAAATCGTGCTTGGAGTCCGGCAGCGTGGCGGCGATCTGCGTTTCTTCCATGCGGAAGATGTGAAGTCCGGAACACTGGCAAAATTCATTCAAGAGCACGTCTCTACAGATGTTTAAGTTTTGATGACAGATGACTTCGGAGCATA